>NZ_JBGSXS010000402.1:0-10541 GCF_041751335.1 Aquiflexum sp. | reverse complement strand
GTTGCTGGACACAAACTCAGGTTTTTGAAATTCCGGTAAACTTTTTTTAATAAATATACTGGCCTTATCTCCCAAGTATTTTTGAAAATTTCTCTGGGCTTTTCTGGTGGGTTTATCCAATTGGTTAAAAACCCTCCTCATGACAATCCTATCTGGGAATTTCTGTTTTTTGATGGCTTTTTTGGCATTTTTGAAGGGATTCACATCATTGAAATCATCAATGGTCTGTATTGAAAACGGTACCTGAGGAACCCAGTCTGAGGCATTGACTACATTATAGGCCCATCCTTCCTGGGTCAATGATTCAAAATCATAGGCATAATATAAATTTCCGGGTTTTGGAGCGGCACTGCAATATGTCTTCCACCTGATATCGGCCGGGATTTTTTGTTGTTTTTGAAGGTAATTCAGGTGACTCGTCAAGAGGTATGCTATTCCGCCACCCTGACTGTGTCCTATGATCAAAAAATCCCGGTAACCCTTATGGTATAAGGAGTCAATTTTAGGCAGTATATCTCTGGAAAGAAAAGCTGTGCCAACAAGCCAACCAATATGGACAGCTGCTTTAGGGTCCTCCGCCAATTTATATTCAAACTGGAAATCATTACTGAGATGAAGCTTGCCCTGTGCAGGAACCATTCCTGCATAGAAGTTCTCTAACCAGGATACGGGATCAACAGTGGTGCCTCTGATACTGATGACGGCTGATTTTTGATGTTCATTTGTCCAAAGATCCCATTTGTTTTTAAGTCCCATTTCGGGAGATTGGTATATCATTGTGTGGCTTTCGGGAGCGGGTAACTTATTATAGTAACTACTGTCTCCTGTTGTCCTTATTGAGATTTTCATCATCTCCAGGTACTCTGATATATCAAAAGAAGGAGTGAGATTTTGTGCAGATATTCCACTGAATGGAATCAAAAAAATAATAATACTCAGTATAGTTCTCATTTTAATCTTGATTAAAAAGGTTTAAGCTAGTTTAGTTTTAATATTGCCGATCGATTGGAAAAATATGAAAAAAATCACAATTAATTAAATATGAGTGATGTATTACCTGATATTTTCAATTTTTTCCTGAATTTTTTTTCTGAGTTTATTAAAAAACCTACTTCTTTCCTTTTCCCCGGTTGAGCTGATCATGGTGGATTTTTTTATCAGGTTGTCGAGATTGAAAAACATGGCATCATTGAATTTGGGATCCATGGAACCTATAAAATAAAGCACGCTGTGATTGAGGTAAGTAATGCGGACATTATCTAACTCCGTGAAAAATGTATTATCCCCTATTATAAACTCATTTATAAATAGATTATAAGAGGCACTTTCAGGAGTTGGGGATTTTCCCAAGTGATATTTCAACCCGATCTCTGCTTGGTTTTCCAGGTGGTTGACTGTTTCGAGCAATTGATTGTACAAAGTGATGGTCAAATCCTTAGAGGGAATCCATCCCATTTCATGATAAATATCAATTTGTCTGATTGTAGCATTGATACCTTCTTCGTTCCAGATTTCTGTGGTGGGAAGTTGGTTGTATAGGTGAATGATTTTGTTGCAGATGTCTTTTACCTTGTAATAGAAGAGGTTGTCGGTGGTGAATTTTTCGTTTTTTAGTGAATCATAAAACAGAATGGATTTCATAAAGAAAAAGAACTTAAACGAAGCCAGTTCAGGAAAATAGAGTTGATAAAATGGGGGCATATCTTTGACATGATAATAGATATGCTTGTTTTTTTGGGAATGTAGCATTTGAAACTGCTTGAGCACATCCTCCAACCAAAACTCAAAACTGTCTTTAGTGAAGGAATTGAGCTTACCATGGAAAACAATGGCATTGGTCTGAAGATTGAAAACCTGATCCAAAGAGATGTTGAAATGCTGACTGATTTTTTTGATTTCTTCTAGGTCTATATATTTTTCTCCCCTGATACGGCGGTATGCAGAATCATTGCTGATATCAAGAAGATCTGAAATTTCATCTACAAGCGATTTGTATGGAGGTAGAATTTTTTTTAAATGATGGAAAAACTGAACTTGAATTTCTGATGGTGGCATTTTCAAAAAGGGTTAGAAATAAGGGATGGTAAAATTTCTTAGAAAAACACGATAATGCTTGAATTTAAATTTTTTCACTTTAAGGTAATAGCCAAATAATCCATGGGTATTTGTATAGATTACTATGTAAAAGATAAGGTTTTTTACAAAATTCTTCAAAAAATTTTACCCAAAATATTTTTTACTTGAGCGGATAATATTTTTACAATAAAAATTAAGATTTTATTTAATTAAATCAACCATTCTTGGCTATTACTCATTCGGAAATAGCGGCTCTAATATTATGATTTTTTTATTTGAACTTAGACCAAAGATTCAAAACTGAATACTTTGGAATAAAAAGGAAAAAATTTAGAGGGAATTATTCCTTGAAGTCAAAATAGATTTTTGAAGATTTTACTAAAGATTGTTAAATCTTTCAAGATTTTTTATGGAAATCAATAATTAACCAATCCTAGCATCTTCTATAAGATAATTCCTACCAAATCAATTTTTTACATACCCATTTTCAATTCGGATATCCATCGCAGGTAGGATAATTTGGTCCTATAATTTTCAACAAGGAGGTATTTCTCTTCATCACTTAGAGGATAAGTCATTCTCCCAACAGAAAATCTAATTATTACTCATCATAACATCCACAGAAATGAAAACGATGACTGAGTTCACAAAAAAGTCCAAGGAGATTAGAGAAGTCTGCAGGTGTATTGGAACATTCCTTTTCATTGCCATCAGTCTCCTAATGATTGCGGAGTTTACAGGTACCGCAGAATTAAGGTTTATGGTCCTGTTGGTATTGGGTTGGTTGACATGGACTTTTATCGAATATTCCCTTCACCGGTTCTGGATGCATAATTTTTTCAGATCAAAAGGAAATAAAATATATGATTTACATATGGACCACCATAAGAACCCTACTGATATCAAAATAAGTGGTTTTCACAGAAGCTTGACTTTTGGGGGAGTGATCTTATTGATGCCACTATCAATTTATTTGGATAATTATTTCACGGTATTTACAGGATTTTATATTGGGTTCATGTTGTACAGCATGCTGCATGTGATTTTGCACAAACCTTGGAGCAGATATATAATGCCCAATCTACAAAAATCCCATATCCATCACCATGGCAAATATCCTAATAGGGGATTTTCCTTCAGTATAATATTATGGGACTGGATGTTTGGAACCCTACCGCCCAAGGAAGCAAAAATTACGGAAAAAATGTTGGAATTCTATTTTAAGGAAGAGGAACATGACCATTTGCATGGCAAAAAATTTCTGATGTGAGATTCAATAGTGTGTTTATGAAAAAATGGTTAACTGCATTCCTGTCAGGTAAGTGGTTTTCTTAAAATGTCGGAAGACCGAAGACGGAAGACCGAAGTAGCGCACTCTTTTGCCTCAATCCATGTGTTTAATTATGATAGATATATTGCTGGTAAAATCATGTATATACAAATTATGAAAAAATGCGGGATTGGGATCCCGCTTTTATTTTGAGTATCAATAAATTATATAAAGTAAACTCTCCAAATTAGGCTCCTTCTCCCCCTGCTGTAGAATTATGCAATTTGCCCAATTCCTGATCAATAGTCCAAAGTCCGACGCCTTCTTCACCAATGATATCAAACAGCTCCAATGCCCTTCTCGCCAGAGTTTCCTCTTCACGCTGTTCGGTCACATACCATTGCATAAAGCTAAATGTCGCAAAATCCTTGGCAACAAAAGCATGATCCACTATGGAGTTAATGGATTTGGTTACTTGGATTTCATGCTCCAAGATCAACTCAAAAATCTCCCTTAGTGAATTGAAATTATGTCTGATTCCATTGATTTCTGGTTGAATAGCGTGCCCACCAGCTTCATTGATGTAAGTGAAAAGTTTCATCATATGCATTCTTTCTTCATCGGAATGTACATATAGATACTTAGCTGCATTGGCATAACCCATCATGTGGCACCAAGATGCCATAGAAAGATAGTAGGCAGAGGATTTACCCTCCATTTCAATCTGTTGGTTCAATAATTTTTCGGTATCATGTAGCAAAGAACGCTGAAGCGTCACGATTTCTCTGTTTTTCATAGTGTTTCGATTTTATACAAAATTAACCAAATCCTATTCATATGGTTCCCTTCATTCGCTTTTTCCTGAAATTTAGAAATGGTTTAAGTTTAAACTAAGGGAATTCTTTTATTCCATCGGTTTAAAAAGTCTGAATGATATATTTTATATTTAAAAAAATTTGGTTTAAAGCAATTTAAAAGTTTGCTGATCAAAGTTTTAATGTCTCAATAAAACCTTTAATAATAACCCCAAAAAATGAATTCAAGAAGAAAATTTATCCAAAGTAGTTTATTGGCATCAGCCGGATTATCTATTCCGACATTTGTGTCTGCAGAATCCTTGTTTGATTTATCCAAAAAAATCGCCCCATCTGACCAATTGAATTTTGCTCTGATCGGGGCCAAAGGAATGGGATGGTCCAATATGAATGCGCATTTGAAGATGGCAAATGTAAATTGTATAGGTATAGCTGATATTGATTCAAATGTTCTGGACCAAAGGGCAGAAGATGTTAATAAACAAAGGGGCAAAAAGCCAAAAATTTATAAAGACTACAGAAAACTCCTTGAAGACAAGGATATTGATGCGGTGATTGTAGGCACACCAGACCACTGGCATTGTCTCAATATGATAGATAGTTTATCTGCAGGAAAACATGTATATATAGAAAAGCCAATTGCCAATACCATTGAAGAATGTAATCTAATGGTGAAAGCAAAGCAACGGTACGGCAAAATGGTACAGTGCGGACAGTGGCAACGGAGCGGCAGCCAATATGCACAAGCTATTGATTATGTCAAGTCCGGTAAATTAGGCCAGATCCGTTTGGTCAAAACCTGGGCTTATCAGGGTTGGATGAAACCGGTTCCAGTGGTTCCAAACGGACCCGTACCACAAGGTGTAGATTATGACATGTGGTTGGGACCTGCTCCAAAAAGACCTTTTAACGAAAACCGATTTCATTTTAACTTCCGTTGGTTTTGGGATTATGCAGGTGGTCTGATGACAGATTGGGGCGTTCATGAGATTGATATTGCATTATATGCCATGGGTGTGACCGCACCCAAATCAGTAATGGCTTCGGGAGGTAAATTCGCCTATCCCGATGATGCCTCAGAGACACCAGATACCTTACAGACAGTGTACGAATATGATGGATTCAATATGTTGTGGGAGCATGCTACTGGTATAGATGGAGGCAACTACGGTACCACAGAAGGCATTGCATTTATTGGAAACAATGCCACATTGGTAGTCAATAGGGGAGGTTGGAGAGTGATTCCTGAGACCGAAACCAAAGATGGTAAAAGGGTCAATAAATTGGAGGAAGTTCAATTGATCAAACCCGAAGGAAATCCATTGGAACTGCATGCCCAAGGATTTGTAAATGCCATCACAAGCAATGACGAAAAGAAATTGACCTGTGGTATCGAAACCGGTAGTATTGCCGCCATCAATGCACAAATGGGCAACATTGCTTACAAAACAGGCAAAAAGGTCTATTGGGATGCGACAAAGGGTCAGTTTACGGATAAGAAAGCCAATGCACTGATAAAGGCCAACTACCAAAATGGTTGGAAATTACCAACGGTTTAAATAAAGAGTTGTTTATTAAAATAGCCTGCTTGAATTTCTCAAGCAGGCTTTTTATTTTTTGATCAAATGCTGATGAATTAAAATAATAATAATAATGAACAATCCTATCAGGAATAAGTCAAATGAAGAGAAAAATTGGTTAATAGCTGTAAGTCAGTTACATCGGTCATCCGCCATAGGACATCTGACAGATTGGACAAGTATTGTTCTTTAATGTAAAGAATAACTAGTACTACTTCAGGGCATTACCAATCATTTTCTCTTTTAACATAATTCCATTCAGACCTCAGGATACTATAATAAATAGTGTCTCTTCTTCGGCCCTTGGTCATCAGGGTATGACTTCTCAAAACCCCTTCTTCAATCGCACCTATATTTTTCAATGACTTTCTTGCCTGTAAGTTTAGCACGTCGGTTTTAAATTCCACACGTTCCAATTCCAATGCTTCAAAACAATAGGACAACATTAATTTTTTTACCTCATTGTTTATTCCTGTGCCTTGAAACTCTTTTCCCAACCACGTCCAACCGATTTCAAGACGACTGTCCCTCTCAGATATGTTTCCAAAAGCAGTAGCACCCACTGTTTGATTTGACTTTTTATCAATAATAACAAACTGAAGTCTTTCCATATCAAAAGCTGGTTTTGCCCATCCTTGTATTCCATCCAAATTGGACAGGTCATGGGTGTAAAATCTCCACATGTCAGGTTCTGAAGTCAGTGATAAAAATTCGGGAAGGTCATTTTCCTGGATTGGCCTCAACAATACTATTTCGTTTTCGAGCCTTAATTCAAAATCAATCATTACCTAAAAACAATTAACCTAAAATTTCGATCAGTGCTTTGTTGAAAAGCTGAACTTCCTCAATCGTACCAGTACTTACCCTACACCAATCATTAAGAGGAGGAAACGGACGACCAACAATTATTCCTTTCCCGAGCATTTTCTTTGCCAATCCGCTTGCATCTTGATTAGCATGGAAAAAAACAAAATTGGCTTGGGAGGGAAGATAGGGGAGTTTCAATTGATCAAGGGTCGATTCTATTAAATTTCGGGCTTCTTTGTTTTTATTTAAACTGAAATGATAAAATTCTGCATCTGCAAGTGCAGTTTTTCCAGCTTCAATCGCCATAATATTGGTATTGGCTACCACTCTTTCAGATAATTTTGCCGCGATATCCGGTCTTGCCACCAAATAACCCAATCTTATTCCTGCTAATCCATATACCTTTGAAAGTGTCTTTGAAACGATCACATTCTTTCCTTCCTTTACCAATTGGGTCATTGAGGGATAATTTGGATCCTCTATATAATCACAATAAGCCTCATCGCTGAAAACCATTGTTTTTTTACTGACTGCATTACAGAAGTCCAGTACTTCATTTGCAGGAAGCAGTTTGCCTGTCGGGTTATTGGGGTTACATAAAAAGACAAGTTTGGTTTTTGAGGATACCCGTTTTTCAATTTCCTTAAGATCATAATTCAGGTCTTTGTCCAAAGGAACCCAGTTAATACTGGCACCCCAGGTCTCGGCATAAGTCATCAAGGACAAAAAGGTGGGTAAGCCGGAAATAATCTCATCTCCGGGCCCGGCATAGGTAATTCCGGTAATTTTCAATCCTTCTGTTGAACCGGCAACTAGGACAATGTGATCTGTGGGAACACCTTCTTTGTCAGCAATCATTTTTTGAAGACTGCCATTGAAAGACCAAGGATACCTACAACCAAGGTCAAATGCTTCTTCCATTGCCTTCCTGACTTTAAGGGAAGGACCATAGGGGTTTTCATTTGAACCCAACCTGACAAGAGAATCAAGAGGCCTGGGATTGAATTTTTTAACTTCTTCGGTTGAAAGGGCGGAGATCGCAACTGACCCGCTTAATAATGCCGTACCACTCACGAATGAGGCACTTTTCAACCATTGTCTTCTAGATAATTTCATAATATTCAATTTCAATGCAAAATGTAGGAAGATATGGGTTTTATTCCAAATAGTTCATTTCAATAAGGATTTAAAAGAGTAAAAATAAACTTAAAAAGAGAGCATTTTACCAATACTATAATTAACATAAAAAAAAGACTGATGAAATTATATAATTCAAAATATAATTCTTAAATTTTAAGGATTAGTTATCAAAAGATGCTAAACTTAAAATAATCAGACAATGAAAAAAATATGTATTCTATTGATCCTGGGTATTTTCGCCTTCAATTTGGCCCAAGCCCAACAGACGCGCTATTTGGTCTTTGAATTCTTCAAAGTGGAATCCACTCAAACTTATGATTTTATTGAGTTTAAGGACTTTATGGATAAGGTATACCGTGCGGCAGTAAATGACAAAAAAATCCAGGGGTGGGATTTTTGGTCATTACAATCAGGTGCTGATCCAAGTGAATTCCAATATATCACCATTACCTATTTCAAAGATCCTGTAAGCATGATGAATGGGCTTACTGAGGAAGATATGGTAAGATATGCCATGATTGCTAACCCTCACCTGACAGAGATGCAGGTCAAGCAAAAATTTGATGATGCCATTCAAAGCAGGGATTTGGCACAAAGAGCTTATATGCAGGAAATTGCTTCAACAAAAGACAATTTCCAATTAAGGCCCGGTATATTAGCTTCTTTTGATCTGATGAAAGCTGTAGAAGGGCAATTTAATGAATATGAAAAAGCTGAAAAGGAAGTGTTTTTACCGATTCATCAGAACAGGATAGAAAAAGGGTTGATGGGAAGTTGGAGTTTGTTGAGAACAGCTTTGCCCATGGGCAGCGAAGCAAAATCAACCCATTTGACCATGAACATATACAAAGATTATATTCAGTTTTTCAATGCGCAGGAGTATGAGGATATGGAATCCACAGCTGAACAACGGGCGGCACAGGAAAAAGGACTGAAATCCCGGGATCAAAAATTCATCTATCTGGCTACTTTGGAGAATGCGATAAGATAATTTATAAATATATTGAATTAAGATAATTTACAGATATGATTTATTAAGCTGATATTTATTGATAGTTATAGATATTGGGATATTGTCTCCTGATTCAAGCGTATTTGAACCTGATTTTTTACCTCTTGTAAAAGAATTAAATTCAGATATTTAAATCAAAAGCCCCAATTAAGTCTGTTCAGACGTTATTGGGGCTTTTGTTTTTATGTTATTTTATTTTCAATTTAAAATTCTAAATTCATTTTAAAATAAGTTATCAGCTTCTCAATACCTTTTTGGTTCTCGGCTCTCGCTTATAGTATCCCGGTTCCCCGATACTCGGAGCAGGCTTTGATTCTTATCTTGCCGAAAGCCTTCTGGACAGGCATTTCTCCTAGAATGTCATGGGGAAAAGATCTGCTCCTCTATGCTGTAAGTGGATAACCCCGCAAAGACAAAAAGCTCCTCTCTGCTCTCGCTTCTCGGCCCTAAGCTCTAAACCAATATCTTCTCAATTTCTTTTAGCTCTGATTCAGTGAATTTTAGATTTTTTACCGCCTTTACATTATCTGCTAATTGTTCAGGTTTGCTGACACCTACCAAAACCGTGGTTATCCTTTCATCCTTCAGCAACCAAGCAATGGCCATTTGGGCCAAACTCTGGTCACGGTTCAATGCAATTTTATTTAGCTTACTTACTTTGGAAATTACTTCATCAGAAATCTGACTTTCTTTGAGGTACCTGCCGTCTTTAGCTATTCGACTGTCCTCAGGAATTCCTTTTAGATATTTGTCAGTCAACACTCCCTGTTCCAAAGGAGAAAAAGCGATTGAACCGACACCCTTTTCTCCTAGAACATCCAAAAGTCCTTTCTCCACCCAACGGTCAAACATGCTATAGCGTGGTTGATGGATAAATAGGGGAGTGCCCAGGTCTTTTAATATCTGATGGGCTTTCGCAGTATCCTCAGCGCTGTATTGAGATATGCCTACATAAAGGGCTTTACCTTGCCTGACGATATGTTCAAGCGCGGCCAAAGTTTCTTCCAAAGGCGTTTCAGGGTCTGGTCGGTGGTGGTAGAAAATATCCACATAGTCCAAGCCCATTCTTTTCAGGCTTTGATCAAGAGAAGCGATAAGATATTTTCTTGAACCTAAATTTCCGTACGGCCCAGGCCACATATCCCAACCGGCTTTGGTGGAGATAATCAATTCATCACGGTAAGGCTTAAAATCCTTTTCCATGATCCTACCAAAAGTTTCCTCGGCCGAACCATAGGGAGGCCCATAATTATTGGCCAGGTCAAAATGTGTAATTCCGAAGTCAAAAGCCTGACGCAAAATAGTTCGGGCATTTTTGAAATCGGCATTATGACCGAAATTATGCCAAAGCCCCAAGGAAATCAAAGGAAGTTGGATACCGCTTTTGCCACACCTCCTGAAAGGCATCTGTTCATATCGGGCATCATTGGCTACATAATTGGGAAGAGGTTGGTCGTCATTGATTTTCATCTAGAATTTGGTTAATTGGTTTTTTGGTAAGAAAGTTTTAATGTTTAAAGTTATTCAATATACCCTTATTTACCAGAAATGACTGGAATCAAAGGATCTTAAATAATGTGATATTTATCTATGAGTGCTATCATTCTATGTGGTAAAATATTTACTCCTTTGTAGGATAGATTTCATTCTGATTTCTGATTTGGTTCAGAATCGGGTGCCTATAACGTAAAAGGAGCATTCGTCACCCTGTATTCTAAGATTAAAGCAAGTGAAATAGTGCAATTTTTCATTTCTTATGCGGCATACTTGTAAATATCCACGTAAGGAGTATCTCTAGTTATGACTGCAAATACCCTTGCCAACAGCTTGTTTCTGATGAT
>NZ_JBGSXS010000401.1:0-4546 GCF_041751335.1 Aquiflexum sp. | reverse complement strand
TGACCCACAGGGTATTTTGGTTTTTAAATAGGGTAAGTGTTTTCTTTGGATCTTTTTCATGGACATAGGTCCCAGTAAGTTTGTCTATTGACGCAGATTCCACCGCCAAAGTCCTTGCCATGCCCACATTGAAAACCACCTTGCTGACGCCGTTAGGATGGTCCTCGACTTTCAAATGACGGCCTTTCGCAGCATTGGCCCAAGGGTCTTTGGGAATGTTTTTATCTCCGGTAAAATAAAGTTGGGTAACCAAAGGCTGATAGCCTTCCGCTGTCACCATCATATGAAAATGTGCCGGTCGGATCAACCCCCCGCCTGCATCATAAGGAACAGGGATAATGGTCTGAAAAAAATAATTGCCTGCCTTGTCAGTATGGACCGTACCACGATAATTGAATGCTGATGTGGAATTATCGTAAACGCCATTTTCGTCACAATGCCAAAGTTCGACTTTGGCGTTTTTATACGGAGTGCTGCAATCCTGATGAAGTATTTTACCGAGGAGTTCTACCTTGCGGCCTTTCGAATCTGAAAGTACCAAGTTGTCGCGCTTAGGACTTCCAGGTCTGTAAAATGGTCCAAGGATGTCAGATGTCGTAGCACAATCACCAACATATTTGGTCCCGTCAAAGCGTATAAACCCGAATGCGCTCACGGCGGTTGCGCAAAGGGCTGATGATGTGATAAAGTTTCTTCGTTTCATATTCCGCGGAGTTTAAGTCTTATGGTTATGTACCCTACACAATTTAAATAAATATTTTGTGATAACCGCTTTCACCAAATGCATCAAGTACCAACACCCCAATAAACTGTCCGAAACAGGGTAAATATTTTCCGAAGTGATTAAAGCAATCAGAGAATTTTAATGAGTATAATTGAAGAATTGGATTTATAATTAAAAGACCTTGTTTTTTTATCAATCGTCGTACAAAACTTAGGCTCCTAAAAATCAATCTATAGAGTCTTTATTTTTAGTCAAAGTTTGAAAAATAAAATCGTCCTCCACCGAACGATTCTGTCCATTTTTTATAATCAAAAAAATAAGTGTTCCCCTTTACGAGGTATTCTGAGGCACTATTATCTGGCACTTTATTGGAAATCAAGTATCAAAATAGTATAAACTGGAAATCAGTTCGCTCATACAACCTAAAGAGACAAAGCCATGTGGAAAAATTATTTAAAGGTTGCCTTCAGGAATTTAATCAGGCACCGAACATTTTCATTTATCAATATTTTTGGCCTGGCCATCAGTATGTCTCTGAGTTTGATTGTGATCATGCTGGTCATGGACCAATATAAATTTGATCGTCATATTTCAAAAAAAGACCGGATCTTCAGGGTCAATACGCTCCCCGATAAATGGAAAGCCACTGCTTCTACTACCATGGCCATGCGGAATGTCCTGCTTGAAGATTATACCGGAATTGAAAAGGCCGTACGGATCAAGAGAGGATTTGGGAACAGGAGTATGTTGGATTTTGAAAAAGACATCAATATCCCTGTGACCGGGTTTTATACTGACCCGGAATTTCTGGAGATTTTTGAACTGGAACTCGAATCGGGAAATCCTGCTACGGCCCTGATTGATCCTTATTCTGTGGTACTCACCAAAGAAACTGCCGAAAAGCTGTTTACCAATCCCAATCCTGTAGGAGAAATCATTAAGGTAGGAGATCAGGGCGATTATAAAGTAACAGGAGTACTGAAAGATCGGCCTGATCAAAAGTCACATATCATTTATGATGGACTGGCATCTATTTCTACCATCTACAGCAAGGCTGCAGCAGATACTGCATTCAAGAGTTCTTTGGATTCCTGGGACAACATCTATGACGGATATGTGTACATCCTTGTGGAGGAAGGGATTTCAACTGAAAATATTCAAAGTAGTCTCAATGAAATCGCTTTTGCCCAATACGGAAAAAATGAACCCCAAACAAATTCCTTTGCATTGCAGGGCCTGACTGAAATTACTCCTGGCCCGGACCTCAACAATCCCATTGGTCCCATTTTGCCTAAAATTGTGGTCATATTCTTAGGTGGACTGGCCCTGATTGTCATGTTGACTTCCTGCTTCAACTTTACCAACCTATCCATAGCCCGATCGCTTACACGGGCCAAAGAAATCGGTATCAGGAAAGTGACAGGTGCTAAAAGGCTACAGATTTTCTCACAGTTTCTGACAGAAGCAGTTGTCATAGCTTTGCTGGCCCTGTTTTTTTCATGGATGATCGTCATGGTGGTCAAGCCTTTATTGCTGAATTTAAAACTGGTTCAGGTGCTGAGATGGGATTTTTCCACCTCAATGGAAGTGTACCCCTATTTAATCGGATTTGCGGTTTTGGTAGGTATATTGGCCGGGTTTTTTCCTGCGGTAATACTTTCCTCATTTCAACCTACTAAGGTTCTAAAGAATTTGGTTGGTGTGAAATTATTCTCTGCCATAGGCTTACGGAAGTCCTTATTGGTCCTTCAATTTTCTATTTCTCTGATTTTCATTTTATCCGCTATTTTGGTTTACAACCAAACCACGCTTTTTCTTAATAAAGATGTTGGATTCGCAGTTGATGACAAGATGCTGGTCAGGCTCAACAATACCAGCTATGAGCAACTGAAATCCGAACTGCTCCAATATAGTAATGTTGAAAGTGTTACCGGAATATCCCATATCCCGGGAGCAGGAATTACTTATGGAGAAGATTTTAGATCAACTCCGGAAGCGGAGAAACAGAATATAGATTATTTTCAGGTAGATGAGGATTACCTGGACAACATGGGCCTGGAATTGCTTGCCGGCAATAATTTCAACTCCCAACTTCCCGAATCGAACAAATCAAAGATTATCATCAACCAATTGGCAGTGGAAAAATTAGGATTTGAAACAGCAAGTGCACCTGTGGGAACCATTATTTTTGAGGGTGATGAACTCAATGCTTATGAGATTATTGGAGTAGCGCCCAACTATAACCACAGAAATTTGCTGATGGATGATGCACCGATGGCACTGATGTACAATCCGGAAGGATTCAGTCAGCTTCAGGTGAAATACACTGGAAGTGAAGATCAGATAATTGCTACGCTTCAGACAGCTTGGAACAAAGTTAATCCCGACCTTAAAATTGATTATGGATTCTTCGATTTTGAGATGAGGGAGATGTACCAAGTATTTTTTGGATTGTTGACAAAAGTTGTAGGAGTAGTAGCTTTTCTGGCCATAATGATTTCCTGTTTGGGATTGTTGGGAATGGCAACCTATACAGCGGAAACAAAAATCAAGGAGGTTGCCATCCGGAAAATACTGGGAGCAACAGCTTTAGGAATAACCCTGCAATTGTCCATGGGATTTATCAAATTGGTACTGATTGCCATAGCAGTTGGTTTGCCGGCGGCTTGGTTTCTCAATAACTTATGGCTTCAAAGCTTGGCCAATCGGGTCAATATGGGCTATGGTACCATCTTATTGGCGCTGGCTTTGATCCTGATCTTGACTGTGCTGACTGTAGGTTCACAGGCAGTCCGGGCTGCGCTCACCAATCCCGCTGATAACCTTAAGAATGATTAAGAAAGGAAGGTGTGTAAATGCCTTAGTTAAGATGTTAGGGAGTAGACGGTTGCAGTGAAGGGGAATTGTCTAATGGGGACCTAAGGATTGAAAGGGGTATATTCAGGCGGAAAGTATAAGGTTTTAGGATTTTAGATCAACTGGTTTATCAGCTTCAAATATTCACCAAGATGGTTATCATCTTCTCCCAAAACTGTGTTTCCCTTACTGTGGCGTAAAGTATCTGTCCGATCAGGTAGATGGACAGACTGATGCCCAAAGCCTTCTGCCCTTTTGGATTGCCTTTATCCAGAAACAGAAATAGGATCAAAGTGAGATTGATCAATGCATATGAAAAATACTCAACCGGAACAGTCTCCCATAAAAGGAAGGTATCGTACCAGAAAATAAAAATCCTGTCCACTGTAGGCCCCAAAAATGTCAGGGCAGCAGCCAGAATATATCTTGAATGTGGAATCCGGTCTTTTCTGTGGTAAATGGCAAGACCAAAGAAAATGGCCAGCCAAAGAATATAAAAAACCGGCAGTCCCATTTCAAAAGCGCTCAAATGGAGTATTTCTGCTTCGGTAAATGTGACCATTCCATCTGCAACCTTTGCTTCTAACCGTGCTTTGTAAGCAAAATAACTATATTTTGACATCATTGCAGAAGTGATCAGCACCAATGGAATGACCAGGTAACTCAACTTGCCCAAAGTTCTGTGGACTGAGAATTTCTTGTATTTGATCAATAATGGTTGAACGATAATCATACCCATCCAGAGTGCCATACAAGCAAAATGCAAATGGACTACAGAAGGATGAGGATCAAGAAGGACTGAAAAATAAGTTTTGTAGAATCCAACAAAAGCCAACAGGATAAAAATCAGAAACCAGTAACCGAGGTTATTATAAATGCGGGTTGTTTGGAGGGTGGTGGGCATACATCAATTTTGATGTATAATGTAGATAATTAAAACGTTATGATCTATTTTTTAGGACCAAT
>NZ_JBGSXS010000400.1:0-3667 GCF_041751335.1 Aquiflexum sp. | reverse complement strand
TGTTGAACTGACCAATTCGATTTGAATGCCATTGAAGCTGCTCCTAAAAAAAATCAGCTTGGAGACCAAGCTGATTTTTTCATCAATAAACCCAAAATATCTACTGTTTACTTATTTGTTTTTTACTTTGCTCACTATTTTTTTAAAAGGGATCTTGTATGTCCATGATATTCAGAAACAAAAGTCCCAAGAGCCCAACGATTAGTATATAATAGAGAGTCGGAAGAATTGTTTTTCTTAAAATCAAGCCTTCTTTGCCCAGGTATCCTACAGTAGCTGCCGCAGCGACTACATTATGGATGGCTATCATATTTCCGGCGGCGGCACCAACTGCTTGCAAGGCCACCATGATGGTGGTCGGCATTGACAATCTTTCCGCAACTCCAAACTGGAACAATCCGAACATCAGGTTACTTACGGTGTTGCTTCCTGCAATGAAAGCCCCCAAAGCCCCGACTGCAGGTGCGAACAGGGGATAAATCATTCCGACCTTGGAAGCGACCCATTCAGCCATTACAATAGGCATTCCCGGGAGATCCTGGGGATTGATACCGGAGTTGATATAGATCCTGACCATGGGAATGGTAAAAACTAAAACAAAGCCTGCCCCGATGATCATTTTGGAACTTTGGGAAATGGCCAGTCCTACATCTTTCCATTTCATTTGATGCAAAAACATGGTAATTGCTGCAACAAGGATCAAGATAGTACCCGGCAAATAAAGGGGTGTACTTGCGGCAGAAATTTGAGTTCCAAGAATATTGGCATAACCAATCTCAAAAGAAGTAAGCAGGGCCTTTACAGGCAATTGGGGAAGTCTTGTGACCACTAGAATCAATGCCAACAAAATGTATGGAAACCAGGATATGAACAAGGATAAGGGAGCCTTACTCTGGGGCTGATTGATATCCACTTTTAAATTTCCAAACCATAATTTTGGCCAGGTACTCCTTTCGGCGAAATCCCACTTTTTATCCGGAAGCAAAAATCCTTTTTTTGTCGCAGGAATAACGATCAGCAATCCCACCAAGGATCCCAATAAAGAAGGGAATTCGGGACCCAAAAACATCCCTGTCAAGAGATAAGGAATTGTAAATGCTAAACCTCCAAATATGGCGTAGGGGAACATGACCAAGCCTTCTTTCCAGCTTTTATTTTCGCCAAAAAATCTCGTCATCATGCAAATCATAAACAAAGGCATAATTGTACCTGCAATGGCATGAAAAATGGCTGAATTAGAGGTGATGATTTGCAGGTAATCCATATAGGTCATGTCAGCAGCTGCTAACATTTTATCCAATTGGGGACTTTCCAATCCTCCACGGACGCCGACTAAAATAGGGGTTCCCACTGCACCAAAGGTGACCGGTGTACTTTGGACCATTAGTCCCAGCATGACAGCCGCCATTGCTGGAAAGCCCATAGCCAGTAATAATGGGGCTACTATTGCCGCAGGTGTCCCAAAGCCCGCTGCTCCTTCAATAAAGGACCCGAACAACCAAACAATAATGACCACTTGCACTCTCCTATCCTCGCTGATACCGGAAAATCCGTTTCTGATTACCTGAATAGCTCCTGAGTAATTGAGTAATGTCAAAAGAAAAATTGCACCAAAAACAATATATAAAATATCAAATGTAATAAATAAGCCCTGTATGGAAGAGGCAAGTATATCCAAAATAGAAAGATCCCAAGCTAATTTAGCAATGACAGCCGTACTCAGAAAGCCAATTGGCATACTATATTTGGCAGGTATCCTAAATCCTACCAAAAGTATTGCTACCAATAATATTGGGAAAAGTGCCAGAAAGGACAAAACAGAAATGGACATAAGTAAATCATTTTGGGGTGTATTGTTGATTTTTTTTAGGAACTGCCCTAACTACTTCCACCCAATGTTTGGGTTTGGAATTTGTGAAATGGGCAATTTGATGTCTGCAACTGAAGCCGTTTGCAACGATTGCAGTCTGTTCGGATACTTTATTGAGCGCAGGAAAAAGAATCTCATCTCCTATTTTTTTTGAAATGTCATAATGCTCTTTTTCATAGCCGAAAGATCCGGCCATTCCACAACAGCCGGAAGGTATTTCACGAATGAGTGTATTGGTGTTTGCGAAAACATTTTTGGCTGCATTGGTACCAAAAAGTGCTTTTTGATGACAGTGTCCATGTATTATAATTTCTTCGGCCACAGCCTTGAATTCTACGTTCAGTTTACCCGATTTCAACTCGTTTTCAAGGAACACATCGATCATTACAACATTGGATTTGAGTTTATGGGCAAGATCCTGATCATCAATCAGATCAGGTAAATCATCATTAAGAGCAGAAGCACAGCTTGGTTCACAAACCACAACTTTGGAACCCTGGTCAAAATATTTCTCAAGACCTTTAGCGGTCTTGGTTCCTTCAGCTTTGGCATCTTTTAAAAATCCATGTGAAATTTTGGGCCGCTGACAACAGCCCACATTGGCCAATATCACTTCATAGCCACAGGAATTCAAAAGCTCAACTGCAGAGATCCCAATTTGAGGTTCATGATAATTCAGGAAAGTGTCAGCAAATAAGACAACCTTTTTGGAGGAGTGTGGTTGATGGTTTCCGTAATTCAAAAACCATTTGTAGAAAGGTTGGCCTGCATAGTCAGGCAGGGTTCTCCTCTTGTCAAATCCAATTGTTTTTTGAAGTAAAATCCTAAAAAACCATGATTTCTGAACGGCATTGATGGCCCATGCAAAGGAACCTGAAAATCTTGAGGCCATCTTGGAGGAATCTCTGATCAACCGGTCCCTTAAGGTTGTGCCATGCTTGTCAAAGTACAGCTGTCCCACATCACTTTTCATTTTGGCCATGTCCACATTGCTCGGACATTCGGACTTACAGGCTTTGCATGAAAGGCAAAGATCCATGGTTTGCCGGAGCCTTTCACTGGTCAGTCCATCCTTATCCAATTGACCTGACATGGCCAATCTCAGCGCATTGGCTCTTCCCCTTGTAGAATGTTCCTCATCCCTTGTTGCTTTGAAACTTGGGCACATGGTCCCTCCGATAATCTTCCTGCACTCCCCCACCCCCGTACACATGTGGACAGATTCCCTAAAGCTGTTTTCTGCCCTATATTTAAATTGGGTATCAGCAGTTTCATCTTTATAACCCACACCATATCTGAGATTTTTCTCTATGGTTTGGGCATCCACAATCTTACCCGGATTCATTAGATTTTCGGGATCAAATAGGGCTTTTACCTCCTTTAGGGCATTGTAAAGTTTTGTTCCAAAAAATCTTTCATTATATGCACTTCTTACAAGACCGTCCCCATGTTCGCCACTCCAAGACCCTCCATATTCGAGGACCAGTTCGAAGGTTTCATCTGCTATTTTTTTGAGATTTTCAATGTCCTCGTTTTGCCTTAGGTCCAGAATTGGCCTGACGTGAATGACTCCTACACTGGCATGGGCATACATGGATACTTCCGTATTGTGTTTTTTACAGATTTTGAGAACCCTGTCAATGTATTCCGGCAATACATCAATGGGTATGGCCGCATCTTCAATAAATGGAAGGGGTTTTTTATCTCCTTTGATTCCCAACATCAGGCCCAAGCCCTTTTTCCTGACAATCCAAACATCTTCATAAGCTTTGCCTTCGGGAAATAATGGGAAAGCAT
>NZ_JBGSXS010000399.1:0-1985 GCF_041751335.1 Aquiflexum sp. | reverse complement strand
TTAGGTATATCAGGAATTTCCTCTGGGAATTTGGCAAAAGAAGCTATCTCTCCATAGGATATTTTCTTACCTGTTTTTGGATGAAAGACCAAGCCAGGTTGGGTTTCCAACTCATCAATATTCACTCCCCACTTCTCTGCTGCATTGCTCATCAGGACGAAGCGCACCTGTGCCCCGGATTGCCTGAGGTTATCAAAATGTCCGCTGACAGACCTGCTGCCTACTGTCAACATACTTCCACCTCTTCCTCCACCTCCCCAGGGGATACCATATATTTCCGGTTCAACAGGGGAATGTTCGATTTTTACTTTGGACCAGTCAGCATCCATTTCTTCAGCAATGATTGCCGGCAAAGCGGTCATTGTTCCCTGTCCCATTTCGGCGGCAGGATTATAGATGGTGACAGTGCCATCTATACTGATATGTACCCATGCTGAAACCTGACCATTGTTGGTATTGGCTTTTTCCTCTTTCCAAACAAATGCAGGAATTCCAACACCTGCGACCAAAAAAGTTAATCCACCGCTTCTTTTCAGGAATTTTCTTCTCGAAATTGCATTTTCTTTCAGTTCATTTTCCATGATCAGGTATTTTGGATGGTTTTTTCTATTGCTTTCATAATTCTGGTGTAGGTTCCACACCTGCACAAAACAGGATTCATATGCTTGATGATTTCATCCCTGTTGGGTTTCGGATTTTTGTTCAACAATGCTGCTGCCTGCATAATCTGTCCGGAATGACAATAACCACATTGGGGCACTTGTTCGGAAATCCATGATTTCTGCAAGGGGTGGGAATTATCTTTGGATAGGCCTTCAATGGTAGTGACTTCCTTGCCCTCTACGGCTGAAAGGGGCATAACACAGGCTTTCACGGGATTGCCATCCAAATGAATCGTGCAGGCCCCACATTGGGAAATACCACAGCCATATTTTGTACCTGTCAAATGAAGTCTTTCCC
The DNA here is from genome assembly GCF_041751335.1 of Aquiflexum sp. GTDB lineage: Bacteria > Bacteroidota > Bacteroidia > Cytophagales > Cyclobacteriaceae > Aquiflexum. The sequence goes on along the minus strand of NZ_JBGSXS010000399.1, from coordinate 1,025 downwards.
GCAAGGTCCAAAGTAAATTGGCATCTGATTCTGCGGTAACCTCAACTTTTTTTCCGTTGAGAATAAATGAAGTTGTCATAAGTTTAAATCTACAATGAAGCGCGTATAATTTAGATAAAAAAAACAGAAGAACCTTAGTATTCAGGAGTTTTGTCATTGCGAGTCCCCAACATTTTGGTAATTTCAGAAAAGGAATGACATTAGGTTTTCCGTCATCCTGAGTGGAGAAAATTGGCATTTACAGAAAGGGGAATGACATCAAAATGGGCGTCATTCCGAGGTACGAGGAATCTCCAGAGGTTCAATTTATGTTAATTATATCATATACTGTACCTCATGAGATGCTTCCTACGTCAGCATGACGGCGCTCCGATTCATGTCATTGGTAGGCACGAAGGATCTTCAGAGGTCCTATTTATGTTTATTTTAATCTTTTGCGGATCCTCATGAGACCCTTCTCCCGATAGCCATTGGGATCAGGGTGACGTTCCGCTCCGATTCCTGTCATTGCGAGTCCCCTAAACTATTTAAAATGTTCAGAATTTCTAATTCTGTCTTCGTGAAGACACTATGTTTGAGCCCCGATCAGTAAATATGGAGCAGAAATCACTAATTTTAAATTTAATCCTAAAAATCATCGAATGAAAAATCAACTTATTTGGAAATCATTGTCTTTTGCTGCATTAATTGTTTCTATCACTCTCAATTTATCCTGCGAAACCAAGTCTGATGCTCAGAAAATAGTAGATCAGTCCATTGCCGCCCATGGCGGTCAATTATTTGAAAAGGCTATAATCAGTTTTGATTTCCGCGACCGAAGTTATCAAATTTTCAAATCACCAAACAGCTTTGAATATTTACGGAAATTCACTGATTCCACGGGGATGGTTAAGGATGTTCTGAACAATGATGGTTTTCAAAGAACAATAAACGGCGAGTCGGTAAAGTTATCAGAAGAAAGAACAGGCGCCTTTAGCAGATCTGTTAATTCAGTGGCCTATTTCGCTTTTTTACCGTATGGACTC
>NZ_JBGSXS010000398.1:0-7328 GCF_041751335.1 Aquiflexum sp. | reverse complement strand
CCCACAGAAAAGAAAGGATCTGTGCAAATCTGAGTAATCTGTGAGAACTCATTTTTTTGATGCGGTCTGTTTTATTTCTCACAGATAGCACAGAAACCCACAGAAAGGAAAGGATCTGAGTAAATCTGAGTAATCTGTGAGAACTCATTTTTTTGATGCGGTCTGTTTTATTTCTCACAGATGGCACAGATTACCACAGATAAAAGAAAAATATCCACCCAAATAAAAGGAATCTGAAAACGCTTTAGTATTTTACCTCTTGAATCAAACAATAAACCCCAACCTATGAAGCCCAAAATATGGAACCTTATCGTGCTTGCTGTATTGTTCATTACAGTAGGCTCTTTTGTCTTTATTTTCAGGGAAAACAAACGCAGCCCGGAACTATTGAACATCCCCTATGTTTTTTGGACAGGGTTTTTAGTGACAGCTTTAATTGTATTGGCCACCTATTTGGGTTCAAGATTTTTTCCTTATCATGATACCAAAGAACAATGACAGGCTGGCTGATATTTTTCTTCGCCATATTCTTGGCTTCCTTGGCCTATGCATCCTACAAGTCATACCGAAAGGACAGGACTTCTGATGAATTCATTTTTGCAGGTTCCAATATTGGAGCCATTCTCGGTTTCCTGACCTTTTCGGCAGCTTTGTTCAGTGCTTTTACCTTTATGGGCATGCCTGATTTCTTTAGGGTTCATGGGGTAGGGGCTTGGATCTTTCTTGGATTTTCAGATGCCCTGATGGTGTTTTTCCTGATCTGGTTTGGATACAAGTTGCGACAAAGGGCTACGATTAGAGGTTATAAAGGTGTCGCCGGATTGATGAAAACCTGTTATGACAGCAACTTTGCCGGTTACCTGATATTTGCCAGTGCCTTTATCTTTTTGATCCCTTATGTGGCCATTCAGATTCGGGGAATTTCCATCTTTTTGAATGCCGCCTTTCCCGATTTCCTACCGGATTGGACCTGGTCCGCGATCATGGTTGGGATTATGCTGACCTATGCGGCAATAGGAGGATTAAAGGCCATCATGTACAGTGATGCGATCCAAGGTGTGATTCTGTTAACTGTGATTTGGATCATTGGTGCGGCCTGTATGGAAATGAGTGGAGGACTTCAAAACGCCATGGCTATAGTAGCCGATCGCAACCCATCTTTGACTTCTTTACCTGGTCCTAAAGGCCTGTTCAGTTCCCAATTCCTGATTGCCTCAGCCATAGCTATTGTATTAATACCTGTTTCCCAACCCCAGTTTACCACAAGGTTGGTCGTGATGAAAGACTTGAAATCAGTACGTAAAATGGCTTATGCCGTGGGGATCTTTGCCATTTTGGTCATTCTACCGACTGCTGCCATAGGATTATATGGGGCGGTAAAATATCCTAATGCCAGCACTGCTGAATTTCTTTCCCAAGCCTTGTTATTTGATCAGGCAGTACCGGTAGCGGCTTTGGCAGTAGTGGGCCTGTTTGCAGCCTGTCTTTCCACTACCAATGCCCAGATTTTTGCTTTGGGAACAGAACTCCGGTCACTCTTAACAGGCTCGGATAGACGAATCATGCGGATTACCAAAAGTTCTGTTTTTGTGTTTTCCATGATCGTATTGGTGTTTTCTACTTACATGAGTGATGAACTTGTTTTGTTGGCAAGGGTAAGTTTTACGGGTACTTCCATGGTAGCTCCGGCGATTTTGGGTGCGGTGATTTTCGCAAAGCCGCCGAAAGAACTTCTCTGGCTTTCTTTTCTGGCACTGCTATATTTTATATTTTCAATTATTGAATTGGTACCAGATCAGTTTTGGGGATGGAATCTTGATTTCTTCCTCTATTGTGTGCTGTTTGTGCTGACAGCATTTATCATGATCAGGCATCAACTCGAAGTAAACCGAAACCAATGAAACTTGACCATAGCATAGAACAATCCATCAATGAAATCAACCTAAACCGTTTTTGGGAACTTTCCAGGCAAAAAATCCTGATGATAGAAGAGTCATTTGATACGGCCAAAGGAGCTCCCGTTTTTACCGAAAAAGGAAAGTACGTCACCCGAGGTTGGACGGAATGGACTCAGGGATTTCAGTTTGGATCTGCTTTACTCCAATTTGATGCAACAGGGGAGGAAGAGTTTCTACATCTTGGGAGGGGAAATACTTTGCATAAAATGACACCCCACCTCACCCATACAGGGGTTCATGACCATGGTTTTAACAATGTCAGTACCTATGGCACCTTATTGAGGATGATTGAGGAAGGTAAATTGGATACCTCAAATTGGGAAAAAGAGTATTACAAACTTGCCATTAAAGTCAGTGGGGCAGTACAGGCGTTGAGGTGGACGAACATCCCAAGTGGAGGATATATGTATTCTTTCAACGGCCCACATTCTCTTTTTGTAGATACCATCAGAACCTGCAGAGCGGTCATTCTTTCCCATATGCTCGGGCATGTGCTTCAAGGCGAGAATGATAAAAAGATCAACCTCTTGCAAAGGGCTATCCAACATTTTCTGGCGACGGTAAAATATTCCATTTACTATGGAGAAGGCCGCGATGAATATGATATTCCAGGCAGGACTGCCCATGAAATCATTTTCAATACCAATGATGGCAATTACCGCTGCCCCAACTCCCAACAGGGCTATACGGGTTTCAGTACATGGACAAGAGGATTGGCTTGGGCTATTAGTGGTTTGGGGGAGACTCTAGAAATATTGAATCGACTTCCCGAAGAGGATTATGCAGTGATCATTTCGAAAGAAGAATTGACCCAAACCCTTGAGAAAGCGGCCTTAGCCACTTCAGATTTTTACTTAAAGCATACACCTACAGATGGCATTCCTTATTGGGATACCGGAGCTCCTCAACTTTATCAAATGGGGGATTACCTTAACAAGCCTTCAGATCCATTTAATGCCTTTGAACCTGTAGACAGTTCAGCGGCATGTATTACTGCCCAAGGGTTGCTCAGGATTGGGAATTGGTTACAATCAAAAGATAAATTAAAGGCTGAAAAATACTTAAAAGCAGGTTATCAGATCGCAAAAGGTTTGTTCCAAGAACCCTATCTTTCCACTGTCCCTGATCATCAGGGTCTGATTCTTCATTCCATTTACCACAGACCAAACGGTTGGGACTATACACCTGAGAAAGGGAAAGTCCCTTTTGGGGAATCCTCTATGTGGGGAGATTACCATGCAAGGGAATTGGCCTTGTTGATTCAAAGAAATATTCAAGAAGAAAAATATTACAGTTACTTTAACTGCATCGCACAATGAGTGAAGGGAAAAACAAACCTAAATACAACAGGATTGCCCAACTGAAAACCTTGGAGCAGTTTAAAGAATATCTGTTCAAGGAGGGGATAAATCTTCCGCTGCCAAATCAACCTTTGTCGGGGAAGCAGACACCACTTTCAAAAGGACATAGACTTCGTTCGGGTAGATTGATAGGCAATTCATTTTGTATCCTGCCCATGGAAGGTTGGGATGGTACTACCGATGGAAAACCTTCAGAACATACTTTAAGACGGTGGAGTAATTTTGCCCGTAGTGGGGCCAAGTTGCTTTGGGGCTGTGAGGCAGTGGCTGTACGGCATGACGGAAGGGCCAATCCTCACCAATTGCTGCTCAATGAAGAAAACCTGAAAGACTTTGAGGGCCTTTACAATTTGTTGATGAGTGAACATCAAGACGCATTTGGTAGCACCGACGATTTTTTAGTAGGCTTGCAACTGACGCATTCAGGAAGGTTTTCCAAACCCAATCATCAGGATAAGATGGAGCCAAAGATACTTTACCCCCATCCTTTTTTGAATCAGAAATTTGGGCTTCCCGAAGACTATCCTGTTATGACAGATGCAGAGATCAAGACGTTGGTGGATGATTATGTGAAGGCAGCTGTGTTGGCACAAAAGGCAGGTTTCCATTTTGTAGATATCAAACATTGCCATGGATATTTGGGACATGAATTTTTGAGTGCAGTACAGAGAGAGGGGGATTATGGTATGAGTATGGAAAATCGGAGCCGATTTCTGAGAGAGGTAGTGAATGGAATAAGGGCCAAAGCACCGGGCTTGGACATAGGGGTGAGGGTAAGCATATTTGATTGGATGCCATTTCAAAAAAGTGAGGATGGAACGGGTGTGCCTTCCATGAAATCACCTTATCCTTTTGCTTTTGGTTCGGATTCCTCAGGAGTAAACATCAATCTTTTGGAGCCATATGATTTTCTTAAAATCCTACAAAAACTTGACATTGAATTGGTCTGTACCACAGCAGGCAGTCCATATTACAATCCACACATCCAAAGACCCGCACTTTTCCCTCCTTCAGATGGTTACCTCCCTCCTGAAGATCCGCTTCATGGCGTAGCCAGGCAGATAGATGTTACGGGAAAAATCAAAAAAGCCTTTTCCGATTTTTATGTGGTAGGTTCAGCGTATTCTTATTTGCAGGAATGGTTGCCTATGGTGGCGCAAGAAGTGTTGCTCAGAGGATTGGCAGATTCCATAGGTTTGGGCAGGATGGTGTTGAGTTATCCGGAGTTGCCGGATGATGTACTTAGTGGAAAAGGGTTGAAAAGGCAAAAGCTTTGCAGGACTTTTTCCGATTGTACCACAGCACCTCGAAACGGGATGATTTCAGGTTGCTTTCCCTTGGATCCATATTACAAGCAGATGGAAATACACGAAGAACTTAAAAAAATCAAAGAGTCATGAGGCCTGTTGCATTGGTGACCGGAGGAACAAGAGGAATTGGCTTGGGCATCGCGCTACAGCTTGCTGTCAATGGATATGATCTTATTTTGAACGGGGTGAGGGAGGAGGTCGAAGTGAAACCTGTCCTGGAAAATCTCCGAGCAATTGGCGTGGAGGTTTACTATGCAAAGGGGAACATAGCTTTGGAAGCTGACCGAATAGGAATAATCGAAACATCGAAAAGGCGATTTGGGAAACTGAATGTTTTGGTCAATAATGCCGGGGTGGCCCCAAGAGTCAGGGCAGATATTTTGGAAGTTACCCCTGAAGATTTTGATGAATTGATGGTTATCAACCTGAGAGGAACTTTTTTTCTGACACAATCTATTGCCCTTTGGATGCAGGAACAAAAGCAGGAAAACCCAGGTGATGTCTTTTCCATCATTCATATCACTTCCATATCGGCAGTATTGGCATCCATCAACCGTGCTGCATATTGCATTTCTAAGGCAGGCTTGTCCATGTTTTCAAAATTGATGGCAGTCAGGATGGCCGAACATGATATTCCTGTCTATGAAGTCCGACCTGGAGTAATTGCAACTGATATGACTGAAAAAGTCAAATATGTTTATGGGGAAAGGATTCAGAATGGATTAACATTGGAAAAACGAATTGGATTACCGGAAGACGTGGGGAAAGTGGTGGCTGCCCTTGCCAAAGGTGATTTGCCCTATGCAACAGGACAAGTGATCACTGTGGATGGTGGGTTGACGGTAGAGCGGTTGTGATTGGGGATTATGTGGTTTTTCCCTCCTTGGAAAAAATCTCTGCTGTGCGGTACACAAAAACTTGTCTTTGATTAAGTTAGAATAGCAGTAAAAAGAAAGCTACACTGGCAAAGAATAAGCTTCTAAATAAAATTCTATGAAAGCATTTACTAGTTCAATATGCATTTCGGTTGTTATTTTGATGTTTTCCTGCATGCAAAAAGAAACTATCAGACCGAATGTTTTATTTCTTTTTGCTGATGACCAAAGGGCAGATGCCCTGAGTATATCCGGTAACAAACATATCCAAACCCCCAATATTGACCAATTGGCCAAGGAGGGTAGTTATTTTACCAATGCGTATGTAATGGGAGGACACCATGGTGCCATATGCGCCCCGAGCAGGGCAATGCTCTTGAGCGGTAAAAGTCTATTTCATGTCTATGACCGTCTCAAGGATGTGGAGACCATGCCGATGCGGTTTGGCAATCATGGCTATGTAACTTTTGGAACAGGAAAATGGCATAATGAAAAAGAAGCCTTTGAAGCTTCCTTTCAACAGGGGAGCCATGTTTTTTTAGGAGGAATGGCAGATCATTTCAATGTTGCGGTCAGGGAACTTTCTGAAGAAGGCATTCTTTCAGAACCAACTAAAAGGGGATTTTCAACTGATCTTTTTGCGGATGCAGCGATCAATTTTATTGGAGAATATGCTGCCTCCGGTCAGGAAAAACCTTTCTTCTGTTACGTTTCCTTTACCGTACCCCACGACCCATATTCTCCCGCATCGGAATATATTGGTAAGTACCGGGAAGATTCACTCCCATTGCCTGCTAATTACATGCCTTATCATCCATTTGTTTTTGATAACATGACAGTAAGGGATGAGAATCTTACCTCATGGCCAAGAAAACCGGAGGTTATCCGATCTATTTTGTCTGATTATTATGCTTTGATCTACCATTTGGATGATCGTATAGGAGATATTGTAGACATATTGAAAAAGAACGGGCTATATGACAACACCATCATTGTGTATGCTGCCGATAACGGACTCGCTGTGGGCAGTCATGGATTGTTGGGCAAGCAGAATCTTTACGAACACAGTACCAAAGTCCCGGTCATACTCAAAGGGCCGGGAATTCCCGAAAATGAGCAGTTTGATGCATTTGTTTACCTGTATGATTTATATCCAACTTTAGCCGAATTGGCAGGAGTTCCACCTCCGGAGGGCGTTGATGGGTACAGCTTGGTAGATATTTTAAACGGTACCGTTGATGAAATTAGATCTTCCTTATTTACCGCCTACCGCCATACTGTACGGGCAGTGAGGGATAAGGAATGGAAACTGATCAGATATCCTGAGCGGGATTATATCCAACTTTTCAACTTGTCCTCTGATCCACACGAAATGATAAATCTAGCCGATGATAGGCAATATGACACCAAAACAGAGGAGTTAATGGCTTTATTAAAAGATTGGCAACGACAATCCGGAGATACTGCTAAATTGACAGCATCCAATATACTGCCCATGGAATATGATCCGGAGTCATTGGTTAGAAAACCTGACCAATGGCAACCGCCTTATACACTTGAAAAGTACTTTGATGAAAAGAAGTAATTAAGTTTTTTGTTTTTCTAGGATTAAAAAAACAACAAACAGCTTTGGTCTAATAAATCTCCTTAATTTTTTCCCCGATATACTGCATGGCCATGGGGTAGGTTTCTATGCCATGCCCTACATTTTGAAAGGTCTTGATGTCTTTCAGCGGTTTGATGTGTTTTTTGGCATTTTCAATGGATTTTTGATATGGGAATAATAAGTCTTTGTCACCGAGAAGGAGGTAAGTGTCCGCTTTT
>NZ_JBGSXS010000397.1:0-37233 GCF_041751335.1 Aquiflexum sp. | reverse complement strand
GACCAAGATAAACTTACCTCCCGGCAATAGGCTATCATAGACTGATTGAAGGTGGTCATTTAAATCCAATGGCGCCAAATGTTCTATCACATTATCCGAGAAAGCCACTTCAAACTTTTCGTCCGTTTGGAAATTGATAATTCCGGCAGCGATAAAATTGATCTCGGGATGTTTTTTTAGGTTTTCAGGTATAAAAACATCCACGCCTGTTAGTTTTTTGTAAGGAAGCTTTTTTTCAATATTCATTAAAAAATGACCCTCACCACATCCAAAATCAATAACTGATTTGCCTTTGAGTTCCTTTTCAAAAAGCGTGACCTGTGGGTCTTTACTACCAATCTTGATTTCCAGTGAATCGTCTTCCTGGGTGGTTCTGCCATAAAACTGTAACAAATTGCTGTAGAACTCATCATAAAGCTTTTCCCGCTTTTGGGCGTCTTTTTCTTTGATCAACAAATCGTGATATCGGTTTTCAAGATGAAATGCTTCTTCCAGCATTTCGGGAGAAAGCCCTATTTCTTGAGAATAAGCTTCGATATCAGGGAATAATTTGGAAGGACTCATATTTTATTTTTTACAAAGAGGCCATCATAATGACCTTTTAGGATAGCCTTTACTTTATTGAATCTTCCTCTCATGGTGAGGTATAGGACAAAGGCAGCATTCTTGATCGTTTGGTACAGCAAACTTAATACAAAGGAGATCGGATTTGCATGGTTTCGGATCAAAAAGAGGTGATTCCTTGTCCGATAATAGTGAATGATCGGGGGGATAGTGCCTTCTTTGGTTTTGATGGTTTTGATGGATGAAGCGCCTGCTACATGGTATATCTTTGATTGGGGAAGATATCTCAAGCTATACCCATATTTTCTCATTCTCAAAGACCAATCCACATCTTCATAGTAGGCAAAAAACCGCTCATCCAGCAATCCGATTTCCTTGATCACTTTTGTTCGGATCAGTATCGCGCATCCTGTAATCCATTTGGTGTCTTTTTCAGTTTGGTACTGCCCTAAATCCTCTTTGCCGATTCCAATGGACCAACTCATTTCCAACCACCTGAAATATCCCCCTCCCGCGTTCCAAATTTTATTCCTTTCCTTTTCAAACATGATTTTTGGCTGAACGGCAGCATAGGAGGGATTCCTATTTAGGTAATCGATCAATGGTTCCAGAAAATCAGGTTCCACCAAGGTATCATTGTTGAGTAGCAGAATATTATCGAATGACTTGCCCAAGGCCCATTTCATCCCTAGGTTGTTGCCACCGGTAAATCCGAGGTTGGTTTTGCTTTCAATGAATGCTGTATCCGGGAAATCTGATTTGAGCTTTGGGACAGAACCGTCCACTGACCCATTGTCAACCAAAATCACCTTGAAATTCTTATAGCTGACCTTGCTGAGTGAAATCAGGCAGGCTTGAGTTAAGGCATACCCATTCCAATTGACAATAATAATGGCTACTGAAGGGTGGGATTTTGGATCCATTCAAAAATCTGATCAGTACTGATAAAACTCAGGATAAGGTTGAAATTTATTTTCTTGTTGAGAAGGAAGCTTCAAAATTAGCCTTTTTAGTGAATTTTTATACTATGCTTTTCCAAAAAGCAGTAACATCAGTTCTGTTTCTAGAAAAGTTTAAAAATGTGCAGATAATAAGAATGGTCAGTTCTGTGGAAAGCAAACCAATGCACAAACCTATTCCTCCATAATAATAAGTCAACAATGAACAAGCAGGAAGCATGTATAGTGTTGACATCCAAGAAGACCTGAACATGAGGGCCTTTTGATCTTTGACCAAAAAAACCATGACGTTGGGAATGTTAAGACCTGCAAAAAACGGAACAAATGCCAGTATCCGCATAAACTGAATGGACTCTTCCAAATAGCTTTTTGCGAGTACCTGAATAATAAAAGGGGCAAATCCAAAAGTCAGTATTGACCCAAACAGACCTAGTAAAAGCGTGATCAAGTAAGATTTTTTAAGAAAGGAAAAGAATCGGGTTTTGTCAGTCTGGAAAAGACGGGCAGCATTGGGGTAAATGGCCTGAATAACCAAAGATGGAAAAAGTCGCAATACCATGGATATCCGTTCTGCCAAACTGAACATGCCGAGTGTTGCTGCAGTTGAAAAAAAGCTCAGGATGATAAGCCCTCCATTGATAGAGATATGGCCTGCCATATTGGAAAGGAAAAACAAACCATTTTCTTTAATGGAGTCAAAAACCTGTAAGAACTTGGGTTTATAAAATTTGATATCCATCTGAAAATGAATATACAAAAGCAACAAAAGGTTGATACTTAGCCCTGTAATTCCCAAGAGGAAATTCACCCAAATGGATTGTTGAGGGGAGTGAATAAACAAAATGATTCCCAACAGATACAACAATTTGCTAAAGACATTGGCAATGGAAATCACTTTCATTTTTTCCATTCCCTGAAAAAACCAAAGTGGGAGTGTGGCTTCTGAAAAAAGTAACAGCGTCGAGAATAAAAGTATCCATCGATACTCCTGAAACATCCCGATGGCAAAAATTGCAATAAAGATACACAAGCTTGCCAAAAAGGCCATCAACATTTTGCTAAAGATGATATTGGAAACCAAATGCGAAAGTGCCTGCTTGTCTTGATGGTTCAGTGCGACCTCACGGGGACCACTGAGGTTGTAGCCAAAGCCTACAAGGATATTGAAAAGCACTATAATTGACAGTGCCAAATTGACCAAACCGAATTGATCTACCCCAATGGATTGGATCAATAAGGGGATGGTAATCAGTGAGATGATCACATTTGAGGCTTGAATGGTTGCCAAAAATGTAAAATTCTGAATGGGTTTATTTCTGATCAGATTGGAAAATGAATATGAATTTAGTTTTTCAATCATATCAATAAATCAATCTTGATCAGTATCCGGTGAAATGCAGGCTATAGAGTTTTCTAAAGTACAGATAAGCCAAAGCCAGAAAAAAGAAAATCGCACCTCCAAAAACAATTCCTTTCAGGAGTTTGATTTTGGTCATTCTCAATGGTAACCTTGGTCCGTCGATGATCTGAATCAGCGGGGAATTGTTTCTGTGGTTGACTTTTGCAATCTCCAGGTTTTTGGTGATTTCTGCATAGACTGCTGAAGCCGCCTGAATATCAATTTGTTTTTTCCTTCCTTCTACTGTGGCTGTTTGAAGCAGGGGATTGGGAAAAGGTATCCTATCGGCCATCCCAGCAAATTCCACCAAGTTCTCATCCAAAACCGTCCTGACACTATCAGATTGGATTTGTAATATGCCTACATTTTCAGCAGTTTTTTTGGTCTTGGTTTCGAAGTAAAATGAATTGACATTGTCAACCAAAGTTTCATTAAAGACCTTTGCAAAGGGTTCATCCTTTGAACTGAGGTTGACCTGAATGATGCTCAACTTTCTGTTGGGTTTTTCTACCGCAAGATGTTTTTCTCTGATGATTTTCGAAATTTCTTTGACCACTGAATCCTGGCTAACCGTAAATCTTTCTCTTGTAAGGGAGAAGTCCATTTTGTCTAGATCTACTTTTCGCTTCCATTTATCGGAAAGCTCGTTGAATTCAATGAACCTGTCAATCAGCAATAATTCTGAATCGAAAGGACTTAGCAATGTTTTGCCCAACATATTGTCAGACTTATACAATTCCATGATGTTGTCACCTTGAAAAATCCCACTGGAAGATCCGCCAAGAGAACCGATATTGATTCCCAAAAGGGAAGCTAGCCCTGACATTTGATTCAAGCCGCCCATATCAGACTCTTCGAGTACAAAAGTCGTTTCTGCATGGTAAACAGGTTTTTTAATAATTGATGCCAAAGCGCCAATTCCTGCTCCGAGAATTCCTGCAAGAAATAAAAACTTCCATTTGCTGAGAAAAAACCCAATCCAAATACGGAATCTCTCCACGATCTCTTTGAAGGTGATTTTATCGTCTAAAATATGTTGCTGCCCCTTCATGCTTATTCAAAATTGAGTTGCGTAATGATCAGCGCCAAGGTGGCAATACCTGTGGTGATACCAATAATTTCCCCCGGTCTCACAGGTAGTCTTGGTCCTTTTGTTGGAACGATTACTTCAGCCCCCGGTGCCACAGAAGGATAGGACCTGATGCCTAAAAAGCCTTTGGTTCTTGCTACTTCTCCATTGGCATAGACTACATAGGTCCGTTTTCTGTTGGCCCGAATATCGTATCCACCAGCTCTATTGATATAGTATTTCATTCCCCTATCCTTCTCATACCTCACCGTTGCAGGATATACCACATCTCCCCGCATCCTGACGGTTTGCAATTGTCTTGGAATGGAAATGATATCCCCTTCTTCCAGAATCAAGTCTTTGTCAGATCCCGGATTTTTCAGTATGGATTCCAAATCAATGGCCACGGCCTCCCTTTGTTTGATTTTAATATCACCAAGACCTGATTTGGTTTCTGCGATTCCAGCCAAAGCTTCTCTTTTCGATTGGGTAGCAACAGCACCTTCAGTAACATCTGTCGGTGTATTTCCCAAATCTTTGAATAGCCGCTCCAAAAGCAATTCCTGTGCTTCGGTATTGTTTGGATCCGATTGTAATTTTACTTGAAGATCCTGAAGGTTTCGCTGTCTTCTCAATTGTTCTGATTCAGTTTCAAAAAACTCAGTTCTACGGATTAATGTGGCTCCTTTTGGATAGGCGTAAGGGGTTAATCCTCCGGCCCTTTGAATCAGGTCAGAGACCCGTTCTTCTGCTGTAGTCACCGAAAAAATACCCGGTGAATTTACCTGTCCTTCGACCTGAACCAATCTATCCAAGGTGAAATTGGGTTTTCTCCTAACAATCACATTATCATAGGGTGAAAGAGAAACGGTGTTTTCTTGAACAGTAAGGTCAACCCCAATGCTTACAGGAATCAGTTCAGAGAAGGTGCCTACATTTGTATCCTGTGATCTTCGGGCAATTTCGATGTCCTTAGCACTTGCAGATTCCCTTAATCCACCAGCCATCACGATAAGGTCTTCAACTGTCATTTGGTAGGAATATGGGTAAGTGCCTGGATTTCTTACTTCCCCTGTGATCTGAACATAAAATTCTTCCTTAAGGTCATAAATGCTAGATATCCGGACCACATCTTCCCTTTGTAAGAGAATATCCTGTCTATTGCCATTGAGTATTTCCCTAAGATTGATTGAAATGACTTCGGTACTCAGGTCATCATTTGTTCTGAGAATACTTGCCCGTTCAAGGTAAGCTTCACCCCTGATGCCATCTGCATTTTTGATCAATTGCCCAAGTGTAAGTCCTTCGGTCAGGGCAAAATTACCTTCTCGGAAAACTGCCCCTTTTATCTGTACGCGATTTGAATACCTGTTTAATACCCTACCTACTGTGTATTGGTCACCACCTTTGACCATAAAAATTGAGAATTGGTTATCAAAAATATCAGAAACAGCCTTTTCTTTCCCGGAAATTCTGGTCACTGAAATCCGGTCTTTGAATGCCTCGTCCGTAAACCCACCGCTGTATTTCAATAGCTCATTGAAAGTCTCACCTTCTTTGACCTCAAATATTTTTGGTCTTTTTACTTCTCCAATGACACTAACCCTGGCCAAAAAGGGATCCACCATTATTACATCCTGATCCTGAAGTCTGAAATTTAAATTGGCATTTCCATTGATCAAAAATTCATAGATATCAAGCGTGTTGACAGTTTTTCCATTTCGGATGACTTTGATGCTTCGCATACTTCCATTGTCATTGGGTCCACCTGCGGCATACAATGCATTGAAAACTGTACTTAAAGCGCTAAGTGTAAAAGTACCGGGAAGTCTTAATTCACCCACCAAGTGGACCTTGATTGTTCTGACATTTCCCAAAGTCAGTTGCATGGAAGTTTGGGGATTGGAACCTCTCAGTTCGGTAAAAAATGATGAAAGTCTGTTTCTGATAATACCTTCAGCCTCTTCGATGGTTTTACCAGAGATATTGATCGGGCCTACATTGTCCAGCAGTATAAAACCATCCGCAGTGACGATGGATTCATAATACTTTTCCGATTGGCCATAGACATCTACATAGACCAAATCTCCTGGGCCGAGCACATAATTCTTTGGTGTGGCAATATTCAAGTTGGGTTCAAAAGTCAACCTTCTTTTTTTATTGTAAAAAATGTCACCTCCAAAATAGGGTGAAGGTTCTTCCTCAAACACTATTAACTCATTTTGCTCTTGAAATAGACCCTGCGTGATCTCATTCAGGTCTGCCTGTTTTCTGGGTTCTCTTTTAGAGGCAGTAGCGCCCAATCTTCCCCCTACAGCAGAGATATCCATTTTTTCTACCCGGTCCTTCAATTTCTCAAGTTCAACTTCAGAAACTCCCCTCAACCTTGCCATCTGAATGAGTTCAAACTCGGATAGGCCTGCTTCATTGGCCCTGCGGATCAATTCCCTGATTTGGGCATCCGTAAGGTCATCAACTTTGATATTGCTGATATCTGAGATGGATTGAGCTTGAATGACTTGGGGGAAAATCCAAAATAGAGAAAAGGCTAAAACCAAAGTTCCTGTTACTTTTTTCAGGTATTGGATAGATGGGATATAATTGGAGAAAGATGATGTCATTATATTTATTTCCTGCCTATACTTTTAAATTATATGTATAAACCTATGGTGTCTGCTAACTAAAATATGAGAAAATCTGCGTAAAGATAATTATTCCATGCTGTAAAGAAATATTCGCAGAATTAAATTCAAAATTGGCTGAAATCACTCCGTACAGTTTTTGCAGATATCTATTTGGGAACGGTCATACAATAACTGTTGGCGGAAAGAATTATAAGAAGCATTGTTCCAAATATCCTTTAATGGATTTTCATGGATTTTGCCCATAACATGTTGTCCGTCTTTGTCAAAACAACAGGGTAGCATCCTACCATCCCAAGTCACAACAGCCCCTTGCCACATCCGCCAACATTTGTTCTCAATTTCTTTTTTGAGTTTCCAGGTACCGTTTTTACTTGGGACATACCTAGAATATTCGAGATTTTTTGGAATCAATTCTGAGCCATTTTCAAAGCCATAAATCTGGGTGGTTTTTAATTGTAGCTCATCTACCCCAATTTTTTTGGCCCAGTTCTTTAAATCCGGAATTTGATGTTCATTTTTGCCTGTCACCAAAAACTGAAGGATGATTCTGGGGAATTGTTTTCTCATTTCCTTTTTCCTTTTCAATATCAATGAAAGTCCTTTTTGGACCTTTTCAAGGTTTCCGCCTATTCTGTATTCTTCATAAACTTCTTGACTGATGCCATCCATCGAAACGATCATTTGTCTCAATCCAGAATCGATTATCTGATCTACATTTTTTTCACTGATGTAATGTGCATTTGTAGAGGTGGACGTAAAAACTCCCGAACCATCCGCATACCGGATCATACCAAGAAATTGAGGATGTAAAAATGGTTCGCCCTGAAAATAAAGGTGCATGTAGGTAAGCGTATCTTTTGATTGGTCAATGATCTTTTTAAAAAGCTCGTATTCCAACATCCCCGTTGGTCTTGTAAAACTCCTCAGACCACTGGGACATTCCGGACAGCGAAGGTTACAACTGGTGGTCGGTTCTATGGATAAAGTTGTTGGATAACCCCAAATGGTTGGTTTTTTGGAAAGCCTGCTAAGTTGAAAAGAACTGTATAAAAGGAAATAGTTTTTGAGTTTGAGCAAACTCATATATTTTAAAAATTCCCTAAAAGTGATCCATTGGTTTTTCACAGTTTGAAGTAATCAAAAAATCAGGGAATAAAAAAAGTTTTTTAGAACGCTGATAACGCTGATAGAGCGGATTTTCACTGGTTTTTTTTATCTGTGTGTATCTGCAAAATCAGCGTCATCTGCGTTCTCTTACGTGAGAATACCCAAAAATTTCAAACCATCTGTAGGTTTTGTTGTAGATTTGGAAGCGATCCAATTCAGAAATCTTTCTCATGAACCAATCTAAACTGATTTATTGCTGTTTGTTGCTCCCACTCTATTTCTCTTCTTGCAAGGAAAAAGAGGAGGGCTGTGAACTGGATGCTGAAATCCTGAAAACCAATCTGAATGTCGAGATCATCAGGTTGGAAAATGAATTTTTCAAGGCGGAATCTGAACAGGACTTTTTGTATTTGCTCGAAAAGTATCCAGAATTTTCTGAAAGGTATCTTTTGACAAATGAATACAATTCAAAAGGTGAGATGGCGAGTGAACTTCTTGCTTTACATCGTGACACCACGCTTATAGCGTTGTATGATGAGGTGATGGCCCATTATCCGGATGTGGAATCTCTGGAAGAGGAGCTCATCAACGCCTTTAAATATATTCAATATCATTTTCCTGAATTCAAAGTTCCTAAGGTCTATACTTTTGTCAGTGGATTTGCTTCGGATTTGTATTTGGATGAGGAAATGATTGTGATTGGATTGGATTATTATCTGCCCTTTGAACATAGATTCCAACCACCCGATCTTCCTCAATATATTTCCAATAGGTATCAAAGACCATATATTGTACCCATGATTGTCATGGCAATTTCATCCAAGTTCAATAAGACAGACCTTTCCCAAAGTACACTTTTGGCTGAAATGGTGTATTATGGAAAAGCTTATCATTTTACTAAAAGTATTCTTCCCTGTACTTCTGATGAATTTATCATAGGTTATACCCCTGAAGAGATAGTGGCCTGCTTTGATAATGAAGAATTTATTTGGTCCTACTTTGTGGAAAACGATCTGTTTTTTGAAACCAATCCATTTATCATCAGGAAATATACAGGGGAGGCCCCGGCTACTGATGAAATCAGTCCTGATGCCCCGGGTAGAATCGGGAGATGGCTAGGATGGAACATTGTAGATGATTTCAGGACCAACAACAACCTTGATTTAAGGGAATTAATGAATATTTCGGATACAGGTAGGATTTTCAGGCAGTCAGGATATAAACCTCGTCCTTGAACTCTCTGTTGTGATTTTCAGGGTCGATCAATGCAAGAAGTCTCAATACTGCAGTTTCTTTTGAGAAATAATTCTCTGCCAATTCTCTTGAATTGCTTTGGTGTTTTTTGAGCATAGTTGGGTTGTCTGCCAGTTTTTGAATTTTTTCCAAAATCTCTGTTGTTTTTTCCGGATTAAAGTAAAATCCCAAATCGTATTGCCGCACGAGGTCATGAACCCAACCTTTGTGATTGACCAAAATAGCCTTGCCTGCAGCCAAAGCATCAAAAAATTTGTTGGGACTGTTGGTCTTTAAAACCGGCAAATGGGCAAAAGAAACAAAGGCCATATCAGAAACTGATAACAAATCCTTTACTTTTTCTTTGTTGCCAAATGGGACATAGTGGAAATTACTTAATCGTAGCTTTTGGGATTCATTGAGCAATTCCTTTACATGGGTACCCCTGCCCATGACTACAAATTGAAGGTCAAGCTTTCTTTCTTCTGCCATCTTTGCCAAAATCAGGATTTCATTGACTGCATTGACTTTCCCTATTGCACCTGCATAGGCAATGGTGAACTTGTTGGATAAGTCGAGTTTTCTCAGGATTTTCTCATTCTTTTCAGAGGGGGTAAAAAACTCTGTGTCAGCGAAATTCGGTACCAAGTGAATATTGCAATCAGGACATCGTTGCCTGATGGCATTGGCAATACCTGGAGAAAGGGCCACAATTTTAAATGCATTCCTGTAAATCCTCTTTTCGAAGTGGAACAAAATACGCTTCAGCAGTGGGTTATTGATGACACCAACTTGAATCGGTGCATCCGGCCACAGGTCCCTAACTTCAAAAATATAGGGTACGGCAAACTTCTTTTTTGCCCAAAGTCCGATTATACCTGTAGTCAAAGGAGTGGAGGTAATGTAGAAATAATCAGGCCGTGGAAGTTTAATGATCAGTTTTTTTGCCAATTTGACAAAAGTCAAGAAAGCCCAAATCCTCCTTAAAAACCCAAAATGCTGCTGATACCCCACAGGAAGATAATGTACCTTAATGCCATCAATTAATTTGAAATCATATTCATCCTTCTCATGGGAAGTGATCATCTCCACTTCAATCCCGGCATTGACCAAACCTTTGGCCAGGTGATAGGATCGTGTCCCCCCTCCTTCAGCAGGTGTCATGAAATATTGGTGGGTGTAGATGAGTTTCATTGGTGGAGGTTTTTTATCCTAAATGATGCCAGTTACCTTATTTCCTTTGCTTATCATGACGGAAGTCGGAAGACCGAAGTTTGGTAATTTTAAATATCTAGCCTTGATAAAACCAATTAAAAGCTAGTGTAATGTTAACTCTAATATTTAAAGGTTATCACCATCGCGAAAAGAATCAAGTTATCCTTCTTTGCGTCTTTGCGTCTCTGCGGGAAAGATTGTCAATTCATCCTTAACATAGCACTAGATTTCTATTCATTGTTTTTTAGCCAACTTGCTAGAATGAAGAGGTTCCATAATTGGAGGAATTGTCTTTTATCTGATTTTTCAGGATTAGCAGCCAATTTACGCATTTCAGGGGGAAAATCCGGACCCCATGTTTTTTCCATTTCTTTGATGGGCTCAAAAACCCAATTTCGGAATTCCTTTTCTTCAAACCACTCCAACAAAGGTAATCCAAAACCCAGCTTTCTTCTGTTTGCAATTTTTCCCAAACCCCTATTTTGAAGTGCTGATTTAATTAATTTTTTCCCGATCAGGTTGTCCAGGTATGACTGAGCTTGTACCATAGACAATAAGTCCATATCCAAATAAGGAGACCGACCTTCTATGCCATTTGACATACATGCATTGTCATGGACTTTTAGAATATCATTGACCAGATAGAAAGTCCGGTCCCATTCCAGAGCATTCTTTATAAGACTTCCATGTTGAGGATACCATTTTTGAAATTCTTCAAGGAATTGATCTGGGATTGGCTGTAGGGCGGCCATTTGGATAAATGTCAGTTCGGGATTTAATTGGATACTCTGAAGGACTTTTTTCCAAGATGTCGGAAAAGGAAATTTGGTTCCGAAAGCCTTCAAAAACTTGAATAGCTTGGGATGCTTCAGGTATTGATTAAAAGCTCGGTGCCTGTTGTAGCCCCCGAAAAGTTCATCTGCCCCGGCACCTGAAACCAGCACTTTCACCTTTTCCTTAGCCGTTTTAGCCACTATCCAGGTGAGAAAGCCTGCACTGTCACCAATAGGTTGGTCCATGGATTTGATATATTCGGGCCAGTTGTCTCTTAGATCAGATTGACTGACGAGGATTTCATGATGAAAACTTGGGTATCTTTTGCCCAAGTATTTGGCAAAATAGGGGTCATTATATTTTGATTGGTATTTCTTTTCGAGGGCAACAGTAAAAGTATTAAGCGGCTGCCCCGTTTCCTCATACCAAAGGGAATAAAGCAGGCTGCTGTCCGCCCCGCCACTCAAGACCATTCCCACAGGTCTTTCTGCATTGAAGTTTTTGAGAACAGCATCCTTAAGTGTTTCCTCAAAAATCGATTGACTCAAGCGATTTCTTTTAAAATGGGGGATACTCAATTTTTGTTTGTTCAGGAGTTTTCCTGAAAAGTCCAGCACCATTACCTCTCCAGATAATACTTGGTGGATTTGTTGATAGAATGAACCGTCCGGAAAGCTATGTCGGTAATAGAAAAATGGGATAAATTGTATAGTGTCGATGGGAAGTTGACCATCGTAACCTGCAAGGATTCCTTTGGTTTCTGAGGAGAAATACCAGCTTTTTTCATTTTGTAAAAAATATAATGGCTTCTCTCCCGAAATGTCTCTTGCAATAATTATCTCTTTCTTGGCGAGGTCAGCAAAGGCAAGGGCAAACATCCCTTTCAAGGCATGGATTTTATCTGTTCCATAAAACTTGAGCCAATTCAACAATACCTCAGAATCTGAGCTTCCAATGAATTCACAACCTAGGTCCAATAGCTCATTTCTCAAGTCTTGATAATTGTACAGCGCACCATTCCAAATCAAAACGGCATCTTTGTCTTTGTTCCACAACGGCTGATTCGAAGTGTCGCTGAGATCCAATATTTTTAGTCGGTTCCCTGCAAAAAATACATTTTCGCTTACTTTGGAAAAACCGGAATGGTCCGGACCCCTGTGAATGGTGGCATTCATCATCGATTCGATGGCTTTTTGGCCATCTATTTCAGAATTGATAATGACGTTTATTCCACACATATTACTTTATCTTCTTGGGTGGAAGCGTCCCTTCGTTGAGAATAGCCTCCCTGTTTTTTTCAAAGTACCGACAAAAATGGGTCAAGGTACATTCACTGCATTTGGGTTTCCGTGCAATGCACACATACCTACCATGTAATATCAGCCAATGATGTGCAATATGGATATGTTGTTTGGGGATATGTTTCACCAATTGCTTTTCCACTTCCAAGGGTGTCTTGGCATTTTGGTTGACCAGACCCAATCTCTTGGAAACTCTGAATACATGTGTGTCAACAGCCATATTCGGTTGGTTCCACACCACGGAAGTGATCACATTAGCTGTCTTTCGGCCTACTCCCGGGAGTTTTACCAGTTCTTCCACGGTGGATGGAACTTCACTGTTGAACTGTTCGACCAACATTTTCCCTAAACCGATCAGGTGTTTGGTTTTATTGTTGGGGTAGGAGATGCTTTTGATATAGGGGAAAAGATCATCAAAATATGTGGCAGCTAAATGGGCGGGTGTGGGGAATTTTTCAAAAATGGCCGGAGTGGTCATATTCACTCTTTTGTCAGTACACTGTGCACTCAAAACCACTGCGACTAATAGCTGAAAGGGGGACTCATATTGGAGTTCTGTTTCCGCAATAGGCATGTTGTTGGAAAAGTGATTAATAAAGGAGGAGTATCTTTCTTTTTTAAGCATTGTTTTTTTTCAAAAGGACGGAAGTCAGAAGACGGAAGACGGAAGTTTCGGGCAATTTAACTTTTTAACATGAATTATGTAGGCCAAAAGCGACCACTGAAATTAGCGGATATGTATTTATCGTATTCTGAATATTGGTAATCATACTAGTAATTAATTTTTAAAAACTAAGGGAAAGTTTGTCAAAATCTAAATTTTGGGTTTCTTCGGTCTTCGGTCTTCCGTCTTCTAGCCAATTAAATTAAACTGATGCTACATTCACAAAAGCGGATGTTGATATATAACAATAACAAGTAACCCTTACATTCGTTGTCATACAAAAGAAATAAATTTTAAAATGGGAAAGGCATATTTGCGAACAATAACAGGAAGTCTTTTTTTGGGTTTTGTCCTGTTGCTTTTTTCCTGTCAGGAAAATGAAGACCCGGGGTTGGATGCCAGAGTGGCCATTGACTTATTGGATGTCAAATACAGTGAGGATCGTTCGAATCAATTGATGGATGTCTATTTGCCTGCAAACCGAAATCCCAATACCACAAAAGTGTTTGTGTGGATACACGGGGGCGGTTGGGTAGATGGCAATAAGTCAGAGTTTAAGGGTTTCAGACCATGGTTGGAAGAGGTGCAGGATGATTTCGCATATGTGGCCATCAATTACAGTTTGTACAATATTTCTCAAGGAACCAACAGGTTTCCGACACAGGAGGAAGACATCAAAAAAGCCTTGGCCTATATCAAATCGCAACTACCCGCATGGAATGTTTCTGACTATGTGGTGTTGGCAGGAGGAAGTGCAGGGGGTCATTTGGCCTTGTTGCACAGCTACAAGAATAATGAGGATAATTTGGTAAAAGCAACTGTTGCTTTTTTTCCACCAACGGACCTGACAACATTTTATGGTTTTAGCGCATTTACCAATTTGTTGCTTGAGAATATAATGGGAGGAAATCCCACAAACCGAAAGGAAAATTATTTCAATGGAAGCCCGCTTAATTTTGTCGATCCTCAGAGTGTGCCAACCGTACTTTTCCATGGCGACAAGGACACTGTAGTTCCCATCTCCCAAAGCAAAATCCTGGAGGAAGCACTTATTGCCAAAAATATCCATCATTTGGTGGAATACGTCATCGGTCAGGGTCATGGCTTTAGCCCTCAGACCAATAAAGAGTTAATTGGTAAGATGCAGGGGTTTTTGGATGGGGTTTTGGAGTGAGGAATATTTTGTTTAGGAATTCGTATATTTTAGCTGTAATTTTTTGAATAACGTTAGAGAAATAGAGTGTTACGGATTTTGCACTTGATTGAATTTTAGCTGAAATAAAATGAA
Source organism: Aquiflexum sp. (assembly GCF_041751335.1). Taxonomy (GTDB): domain Bacteria; phylum Bacteroidota; class Bacteroidia; order Cytophagales; family Cyclobacteriaceae; genus Aquiflexum. The sequence continues at coordinate 23,015 of NZ_JBGSXS010000397.1, read as the reverse complement.
AAAAAGCAGAAAAGCAGTAAAGCAGAAAGGCCTGAAAAGATTACCCAAATAATTGTAATAGGTTCATCTGCGGGAGGCCTTAGCACATTGAAAGAATTAATAAGCCAAATCCCAAATGATTTTCCCTTGTCGAAATTAGTGGTCCGACATATTTCTCCTGATGCAACCAGGAATGTAGTCTTAGACCAGCTAAACAAGTTAGATTCTGTAATTGCAGAACGTGTGCTAAGTGACTTGTCTTCAGTAAATGAACAGGGTGATCAGATTCCTTTTAATTGCCCTGGTTGTGGAGGTGTTTTATGGAAAGTGGAAAAGGATAGCGATTTTAGGTTTCGTTGCCATACCGGATACTCCTATACCCCAGCTTACCTTTTAGCTGAACAGACTAACAAGATTGAAGAAACAATGTGGACTGCCTTAAGGATGTTCGAAGAGCATAAAAACCTACTGACTGAAATGGGACTAGGGAAAAAAGGTGTCGGTTCTCATACAGCCCTTGAAAGGGCAAAGAAATCCCAGATCCATATTGATAGGATGAGGGTAATTTTGAAAACAGATGAGAATGAAAATGGGGATGATAGGCCTAAATAAGGAAAGACTTAATACCAAAAGTGACCAGAACCGGGGGTATTATGATTTTAGTTCCCTAGGTCAGTTTTGGACCATTATTTTTTACTGATAAAAATCAAAGCAGTATCTGTTTTTTCAGCCAGTAAAAGGGCCAAATGTCCAAATGCTTTCTCATGGTCACCGACTTTGCCCAATCCCATAATCACCAAATCATGCTCGGAAGCCTGTTTGATTAGTTCTGAGACAACGTCGTCATTTGGGATGATACGTACTTGGGTCTTTCCCGGAATTATAAGATCTGCAAAACGTGAGAGCCTCAAATTATTCTTCTGAAGTGTTTTCAGGGAGGTATTTGTTGGCAGAATTTTTAAAAATGTGATTTCAGGTTGTGAGGCACGCCACAGGCTGGCAGCAACCCGTGCCCTAAGCGGATCATGACTTTCAAAACCGGCCACAGGAATCAGTACTTTTCGTGCTTCTGTAATCTTCCATCCACTGTAAGGCTGTCGGAATACGACCACATCGGACCTTATATGTTTCACCAGTTTTTCAAGATTCTGATTGGTTTGAAAATCGTTTAAACCACTTAATCCTAACAACAGACTACCGCAATTGTGGACTTTGACAACCCGTTCAATCTCTTCCCATGGATGGTCGGCGATTGTGGTAAGGGTATCTGGACGTAATCCCGCTTCAAAAGCGGCCTTAAGGGCATATTGTGTCACATCTCGGCTTGATATGAGTCGTTTTTCAATATCATCCTTTTCGGTGCTTGGGATTACAATCGATAACAACAAAACCCTTCCTACAACTGGTGGTGCCAGGGCATTTGCCACAAATACCATGGATTCGGCATTAGCGGGATTTGATATTGGGAGCAAAACGAGTGGGCTTAATCCCCTCAACCTGAAAAGATCCGGATCGAGGGCTTGTTCTGACGCTTCAATTGCCTCTGCTTTTTTCACAAAAAAGGATACAAAGAGAACAGTCCCGATGAGAAGCCACAGCAACGAAATAATCCCTGCAGCCGGAACCATAATCGCTTGAAATAGCGCCAGCCCGATACATGCGATCATTCCCACAATTGGAAGTACAGGAAAAAAGGGAGCCCTGAATGTTTTGCTCGTTGCATATCCACGATTTCGCATCAAAATCATAATCAGATGCCCCAGGGCGAATGTGATCAGAAAAATCAAACTAGAGGCTGCACCCGCAGCTGCTACATCAGGCAGGATCAAAACGAGAAGTGCCACAATCCCACATGTGACCCAGATCGATCTTTTTAGCGTCCCAAATCGCTGATCAATAGCTGACAGGTGATGAATTAAAGTGCGGTCTTTTGCCATTCTCAGTGAGATCCTTGAAGCTGCGAAGAGGTTGGCCTGTAAAGCTGACAGCATCGAAAATATACCTGCTATTAAAACCAGCCAGAATCCAAAAGCTCCCAAGTAATTTTGTGCGGCAACAGCCAATACTGTTTCAGGATTTTCCCGGCTGAGTTCTGTTATTGACTCCCCGGGCAGCACGCCTACCGTTGACATCACAAAAAGCAAGGGTAGATAAACTGCCAGCCCAACCACAAGTGTGCCCACCATAGCCTTAGGGATTGTCTTTTCGGGGTTTTTGATTTCACCAGCGGCAGATCCAATCAAATCAAATCCCTGTAATGCAATAAATGTATAGCCCATGGCTGCGATCACTCCACTGAATCCCCCAGAGAAAAACGGGGCGAGACTTTGAGTGATATGAGTGAATGGCGTTTGAACAAACACAGCGAGACCTCCCGCTATAAGTATGGCGAAAACGATGAGTTTGCCGATATTGATGACAGCGCCACCATCTCCGGTACCTTTTGTAAGGCTGAAAGTAAAGTAGCCTATAGCTGCTATTGCCAGCAGAACCGGTAGCATTCTGAACTCAAGAATTCCGCTTAACCCAGTTGACGGAATTTGCTGAAGAGCAAACAAAGCGAAGGACCCAAAACCAAGTGCGTACAAAACTGCCGCTACCAACGAGGCAAACCAAACAATCCAGCCCACCCCAAATGCCACCTGTAGGGAAAGTGCTTTCTTGGCATAGGTATAGGTTCCGCCTGATTGCGGATTTGCTGAAGCCATCTCGGCAAAACTGAGCGCAGTGATAAAAGCAATCAATCCGTTGAGCATAAAAGCCAAGATTGCTGAGGGTCCGCTCACTGCAAAGGCCACTCCGGCCAAGGCCAGGATTCCGCCGCCTACCATAGCACCCACACCAATGCCTAAGGCCCCGAAAAATCCAATTGTGCGTCCTGTTACTGAAGAGGTTGGGTCTGAACTCATGCTTGATTCAATTTTCAGAAATAATCAGTGGTCCTTGGTCTGACAATAAATATATTAAACCACAACTAAACTCTGGTAAATGGATAAGTTTTTACCGCACAAAAAAACCCAATTCTCTATGATAATCCATAGAAAATCGGGATTTAAATATTTACCATTTTCAAAATAAAACTTTCAAAAATTTATTTTTCAGAAAATTTCAAGATATCAACGGTACAAACAAGTGCTTTTAAAATCCGAACCCAAGAAATATTTGAGCAACTGCATTTCTGGAATTGTTGGTAAGCGTTCCACCCAATCCAGCTGTTCCAACTTCTCGCAAACCATGATTGTATCGGGCACCAACGGTTACATTGCCAATATCGAAACCTATTCCGGCAAACAAGCCATAATCTATAGTATTGAAGTTATCCTTATTCAATTCAATTGGATCGCTCGTGGAAAGATCTGAAGTCTTGAGATCTTTTACATTAGCCGAAATCAGATAAGACACATAAGGTCCTGCATGTATATTTAGAGGCCCTAGATTTACCGCAAGAGCAAGCGGTAATTGAATATAATTCAAATTGAATCTAACTTCGCCTTCCCTTATTCCCAAAAGACTTTCCACATCACTTCCACCATAGGATACTTTAGAGCCTACGTTCGTGTAGAGCAATTCCGGTTGAATCGCAAGGAAATTGGTAAGGGGTATTTTAGTAAAAATACCGAAATGTACTCCAGTCTTCATATTTTCATCCTCAACTGTAGGTTGGTCGACAAAGAATTGGGAAAAGTTTACACCACCCTTTATCCCAATCCGTGGGCCAGGATTTTCACTTTGGGAGAATCCCTGTGGGGCAAAAATCATAATGAGGGATGCAATTCCAATCCCAGTGATGATACGAAATTTTTGATACTTTTTCATGGTGAAATTTGTTTTCTAATGTTGGTTTAAATTTTCATTTAACAGATAAAATATTAATTATATTATATCAATTATTAATCAAAGGTAATATTTCTGTATTTATTAAATTTTCACTTAAATAAGTAATGTTATTAATTTTTACATGTAAAAAATATTTTACTAAATTCCAATTTAACATTTAATCGACCCTAATTCTTAGGGTAGATTTTAATAATCCGATGAGAAACTTGGAGAAATAGGTTCCGACCGTTATCCCAAAATTTGGGTTTTGATTCAAAGGGGATGTGACAATCATGTATTTCTTCTTAAGAATTACGTAACGATTTAATTTACTTACAGCAATATTTTTGTTTATTCACATAAAATATTTAGTCCGCTAGGATATTTTCCTTCACTAAAGTTATAACATGTATGAAAGCTTCAGACCCCTTAGAAGATAAAGAAATTGAAGACATAAAAAAGGATGAGAAAGTACAAAGAGCCTTGAGTGAAACCATAGTTTCGGTTCAAAAAGAAAGCGTAGATGTTTTAGAGAAAGAGGCTCCCATGCTGGGTATCACCGCTATTCTTTTTGTGGGTTGCGGTGTTCTTTATTTTCTTCTTGGGTGGAAACGATTACCCATTTCCAGCAGTTATATTCCACTTGCCCAAAAGATCGTGCTTGCCGTCATGTTGATTTCTTTGGTGTTGCTGGCAACAAGGCTCTTGAAAAAAATAATTGACCGAAAATTAGAAGATAAAACCAAAGAATTTAATTTTAATCGAATTGCTGACTTTTTTGCTGCTCTCATCATACTAAGTATTATTCTTTCATTGCTGTTTGCTAACTGGTATGCGGCCGCTGTTTCATTTGGTATTGTATCGCTTGTACTTGGCTTTGCCTTACAAAATCTTATCACTAGTTTTTTCGGATGGCTATATATTCTGATCCGCAAGCCTTATGAAGTCGGTGAACGGATCCGGATAGGCAATGTGTTTGGAGATGTCATCAATGTAAGCTACTTAGATACAACCTTATGGGAATTTAACGGGGATTATTTGTCGGCAGACCATCCAAGTGGGCGCATCATAAGGTTTGCCAACTCAAAAGTATTCAGTGAATATGTATATAATTATTCATGGCCTTTATTTCCTTTCATCTGGAACGAACTTAGTTTCTTTATCTCGTATGATAGCGATTTTGATTTTACCAGTGATACCGTAAAACGTATTGTTGAAAGGGAAATTGGTGAAGCAATGGTCAGAAGGGTTAAGCGATTTAAAAAAATATTGGCAGACACTCCTGTAGATGAATTTGATGTAAATGAATATCCCGCTGTCATTTTGAAAGCTAATAATAACACATGGATAGAAGTGGTAGTGCGATACTTAGTTGATCCAAAAAATTCAGGCAGGGTTAAGAAAGAACTATTTGGAAAAGTAATGAGTGAACTTAAGAAAAACCCAGAAAAGGTAAGATTTCCAAATACAATTATGCGATAATTTAATACCTATTTGTCAGACCTGAATAGGTGGTTAAAGCTTCCTGAAAAATTGTTTTGAGTATAAAACAGCTTTACCTATTACTAAACCATCCCTTTATTTTTTCAACCCATCTTGACGTTTTATCGCCCTCTTTATTGTCGCCAGAAATGTCGTCGCTGATTAACATGGCAATGGGCTTCAATTGATCGAACTCTTCACAAATTACTTTAAGGATAGCGGCAAAAGGTAGAAATAATACCATACCTGCAACCCCCCAAACCGCAGCACCTATCAATAAACTTAAAATTGCTACCAAAGCATTTACATTAAGGCTACTGCCCACAATCTTAGGGTTTAAAAAATTACTTTCAATAATTTGTATCCCCCAGAACAACAACATGACTGCTATTGGTACCCATAGAGAGTCCGAGGACATAAAAGCATAAAGAACAGGAATAGTGGCGCCTATAGTGGTGCCTACAAATGGCACAATCGATAATAAAGCTGCTAAAAAACCAAAAAGGAAAGGACTATCAATTCCGATTATCAACAATCCTAAACTGTTGGCAAAACCCAATATTAAAATCAACAGGAACATACCTGAAAGGTATTTTTTTCCAACACTCTGTATATTTTGGAGCATTCTAAAAATTTTACCTTTATGCTTATCATCACCAAATGCAACAAAGGCTTTGGTTAAACCTTTCCTGTAAATTAAAATCAAGAATGTAAAAATTATGGTGGTGAGAAGGCCTGTTAGAAATGATGCTGTACCACTAAAAGTATTTTGTATTAACGATCCGGATGATTCTTTAAGCCAATCTTTGCCATTTTCTACCAACTCCTCCCTGTTTAAATCACCTATAAAATGGACATTACTATTTATGAAGACTATTGCCTCTGATAAGGTATTCATTATTTTTCCTGAGAAATCATTCAATTGATCAGAAAGATTCATTATTTGGGCAGAAAAAAGAGTGATACCTCCTCCGATAATTACAAATAGCATCAGCAGTGAAAGAAAAGCAGAAAGCAATGTATTTAATCCCCAACCTTCTAATTTTTTAACAACCGGATATAAAATGAATGAAATTAGCAGTGCCATACTTAGTGGTATGAGCACAGTTTTAGCAAGTACCATTACAGCAAAAAGGCCAAAGATGAAGGCCAATATAAAGAATAATTGTTGGAAGGATAGTTTCATAGATTTGCGGTCCGATTGATTGAATTATTTAAGTTTTCTATGGCATTTTACAAATTATTTTTGGATTTTTTTCTTTTATCCTAAAAGTAGGGTGACTTGAGAAAATGGACAAAATGGGATTAGGGGAAATAACAATGAATGTCATCTCAACCGTTTCAATCTGACAATCAAATATCCGTGAATTGTTTAATACCTTTATTTTTTTCTACAGCTTTTTAATTGATAATGCCATCACCTTTAGCCTAGTTAAACCTGGTAAAAAGTTTGTATGGTACGTTTAAATCCGGAGGAGTCCTTCATACCCTTACTCAACGATGGAGTAGACAGAGAAGGGAAGAAAATAGAAAATGATTTACATATGTCCGCACAGGGATATGTAATTTTGGGTAAGCGCTTTGCAGAAAAAAGTATTCAGTTAATAAAAAAACCTGAAAGCAATTAAGCTTTCAGGTTACCATTTCGTTTGAATTTTGTCAAACTTTTTCGAGTCCGGTAGATTTGGCCCTCCTAAGAATGGCCTTTACTACTTTTTCCGAAGGTTCTAGAATGAGTTGGTCCAATTGTCCGATAGTGCTCAGCATTTCTAAATAGTCTTGCATCAAGGTATCATTACCGCGCAAGGCCTGCACAAACAGCTCATTCTCACCCTCGCTCATTTCCTGATAGATATATCTTAACAGGTCATTTGGGGTAAAAGATTTTGTCATAGGCAACATTTAATTGTTTTAATTTTTTCCTCATGTTTATCAAAGCGTATCGCATCCTTCCCAAAGCAGTGTTGATACTTACTCCGGTTTGTTCTGCAATTTCCTGAAAACTCAAATCCATGTAATGTCTCATGATGAGCACTTGCTTCTGGGTTTCGGGAAGATCGTCTATTAGCTTCCTGACCAGGTCAACAGTATCTTCCTTAACTTTGAGGTCCTCGATATTTTCTTCTGAAAATCGCAATGTATTGAAAACATTGGCTCCGTCTTCCATGACAATGGTAGGGTAGCGTTTGCGTTTTCTGAAATAATCGATGGCTAAATTGTGCGCTATGCGCATCAACCATGGCTGAAATTTACCCTCTTCGTTATAACCGTCAGAACTCAAAGTCTGTACTACTTTCACAAATACATCCTGAAGTAAATCCTCCGCTACTCCCTGATCTTTAACAATCAGATAAATGGTGGTGTAAACTCTCGGACTGTATTTGTTTACTAACTTTTCAAATGCTGCTTCACTTCCGCTTCGGTATTGTGCGATGAGTTCGGCATCTTTAGGAATTAACCTATTGCTCATACAAATTGACTTTTTTATAACGTAGAGGTTTATGCCATAGTATATCTTGAGGGTGAAACATTTTAATGATTGCTTTCAAATGTAAAAATTCAATAACAGTGATGCAATAGAAACTGGATTTTTTTTAAAAAAGAAATTAATTAAAAAAAGTCGAAATAGAATATTTTGTACTTTACAATCAAAAAACTGAAATTTAATTTGGAAGTGAAAGGGTCTATTTACAGAATTAAAAATTTATATTTTGTTTCTTTAACGGATAAACTCCTGTTTTTATTGTAGGGTTGCCTTAATACCAAAATATTTCGGGGAAAATTTATTTGAATAAATAAGTTGACCAAGCTTTGGGTGAAAAGCTAAAGTAAATCTTGCCTTTTTGTTAACTTCGTTTTTCAATACTAATAAAAAATATGGAACTAAGCGGAAAAATAGTACAAATCTTGCCCGAACAAGGTGGAACTTCAGCAAAAGGAAGCTGGCGAAAAAGAGATTATGTTTTGGAATTGCCCGGTACTTACCCTAAAAAAGTATGTCTAACTGTTTGGGGGGATAATATTGATCAGTTTAATATGAATATGGGTGACGAAGTCAATGCCTCAGTAGATATTGAAAGCCGGGAATATAATGGGAAGTGGTATACAGATGTGAAGGCATGGAAAGTGGAGAAAAGCAATCAATCAAAAAGTAATCCAACCCCAATCACAACTTCGGCCCCTGATGTGACTACTTTCTCTGATGATAGCGGAGATGATGTATTGCCCTTTTAATGCTATTGATCAAATGAAAGAATTCTAAAGAATTGCCTCATTTTATCTATCATGGGGCAATTCTTACAGTTTATATGTTTTTTTAAATCAGATATTACCATGTGGGACAACGATGATGATGAAGGTTGGGACGAAAATGACGAAGAAGAATTCCGAAGAGAAAATGAGAGGATCGACAAACATCCTTTGATGAAAAAAGGAATGGATATCTTTGAACTCACCCGTGCATTGGTAGGCTCATTAGATGAGGCTAGAATGGAGCTTTATGGAGGATTGATGCTCGAAAGTGCGGGTGTTTTGCCGGCAAAGTTCGCTGGTGCTGAGGGTGTTGATGATTATATCCTCAAAATGGAAAATGCTGTACTCATGAAAATTCATGCGAGAAGTCTATATGCTATGACTTACCAATTGGCGCTTGAGGGTACTCATGCTGAAGAGCATCTACAGTTGCTAAGGGATGCTATTAGGGAATTTAAATCCATGTTTGTTGATTGGGTCAAAGGGTTTGATTCCATTCAAAAAAATAACGATGGATGGGGGATATTTGAGGATTAGTTGATGTTATGGCCAAAACGGAATCCCATATATGCACCTACAATCATCAATACCAATGAAATGCCTAAAAGTAAAAGCAATATACCTAAGGGCATTTCCCAATTTTCACTTCCAATTTTGAATCGAATATTTCTTTTGAGGTCCATTGGTCAAATATCAGGTTTCTTATCAAACTATTTTTTATTCATTAATAAGAAAAGAAGCGAGACATAAGTGCCTCGCTTCTCTAAGAAAATTAAAAGTAATTAAACTTTAATTTATAAGCCTACTAGTTTTTACGGATGTCTCCATCCCTTTGTTTCAATTTCTTTTGCAGAGATTTCAACTTTTTCTTTTAGTGACTCTTTGAACGTAATTAACTTATCCGAAGTCTCTTCGATAAAGGCCCCTACAATTGATGCCGCTAGAATTCCGGCATTTCTTGCGCCGTTCAAAGCCAAGGTTGCAACAGGAATCCCTGCTGGCATTTGGAGGATGGAAAGTATACTATCCCAACCGTCTATGGAATTAGAGGACTTGATAGGAACACCCAAAACAGGAAGCGTGGTAAGTGAAGCCACCATTCCAGGTAAGTGGGCTGCACCACCTGCTCCCGCTATGATCACTTTAATACCTCTTTTTTTAGCTGACTCCGCATATTCAATCATCCTGTGCGGTGTCCGGTGTGCCGAGACTACAGTCAATTCAAATTCTACCCCTAATTCTTCCAAAACGATTGCTGCTTCCGACATGATCGGTAAATCGGATTTGCTACCCATGATGATTCCTACCTGTATGGCCATTGCTCAAGCTTTTATTTTTATAATTTCTTTAATTTCCAAGGCACGCGTTTTCAATACCGATACCTCTTCATCCAAAATGGTGACGTGCCCCATTTTTCGGAAGGGCTTGGTGATTTTTTTACCATATAAATGTACATACACCCCTTTTTGGGAAATGGCTTTATCCATTCCTTCTAGGATTGCATTACCGGTAAATCCGTCTTCACCCAATAGATTTACCATTGCAGCAGGACATCTTAATGCCGTATTGCCCAAAGGCATATTCAAAACTGACCTTAAGTGCTGTTCAAATTGTGAGGTAAAATTAGCTTCTATGGTATGGTGTCCGCTGTTATGGGGTCTGGGAGCAATTTCATTGACAAGTATTTCGCCTGATTTGGTTACAAACATTTCGACAGCAAGTATTCCGACCATTTCCAGTTTTTCAATTACTTGGAATGCTAAGGATTTTGCTTTCTCCTCAGTTTCTTTTGAGATGCTTGCGGGTGCAAATAAGAATTCGACCAAATTGGCAGTTGGATGAAAGGAACATTCGACGGCAGGAAAAGCAACTGTTTCTCCATTTTTGTTTCTGGCAACAATCACCGACAATTCCTGTTCAAAGTCTATCAGTTTTTCCAAAAGTCCCGGTGCATCGAATGCTTTTTCGAGATCTTCTTTGGTTTTTAAGACCTGCACCCCTCGGCCATCATAGCCCTCTCTTCCTAATTTATTGACTGCAGGCAAAAATCCTGAATTGGCTTTCACCTCTTCTTTGTTGGCTGTCAATATAAAGTCAGCGGTAGGTATATTGTTGTTTTTATAAAATTCTTTTTGTAACCGCTTATCCTGTATCATTTTGATGATGTGGGGCTGGGGGAAAACCTCTTTCCCTTCATCTGCGAGTCTTTGAAGTGCATCTGTATTTACATTTTCAATTTCAATGGTAATGACATCACAGTTTTTCCCGAAACTACACACCGTTTCAAAATCAGTCAGCTTACCTTGGATAAAATTCTGACAGATGTCTTTACAGGGCGCGTTGGGGTCAGGATCTAAAATATGGACGTCGATATTGTAATTGATAGCGGATTGAATTACCATTCGGCCTAATTGACCGCCACCTAATATCCCTAAAATCTTTTGCTGATAGTTTTCTTGCACCTTATTGCTTTTGATTGCCCAAAAATAAGAGAAAAATATAGTATATCGAAAATCAGATTTTTTTATATGGTTATCCGCTTCTTTGCCATTAACCCAATATTCTACTTCAAACAGGTGGAAGTCCGAAGTCGGAAGACCCCTGCCTGCCTCCAGGCAGGGATGTACCGGACATTTCAGTTTCCTGGCAAGAATTATTTTGAATTACCATTTTACTGGCATCATTGGCTACATAAATGTTTTAAAAAAAAAGCCCTTTCGAAAAAGGGCTTATATATTCAGTTTGGAGAATTAAACAGGTCTTCCGCCGATTAGTCTCAATAGGATTGCGACGACGGCCAATACAAGTAAGATGTGGATAATACCACCTGCGCTGTAAACAAAGAATCCGAAGATCCATCCAATTATCAAAATGACAGCAATTAAATATAATAGAGAGCTCATGATATAGTTGGTTTAGTTAAACAATTGATTATGAGAATAAAAAAACCAATTATCATGCCATAAAATCTATCAACCAAATTTTATACCCATCAACTCCATGAGTTTGTGTGCATTAAAACTTGGACACGGGCCGGACTTTATTTTATAATCGAAGTGGATTTCATTGTCTGTAATTTCACTGTGAAAGCTTTTATTTTCAAGGTAATCAAGTGAGTTTTCCAATTGGCTAAGTTCAATATCATGGGTTGAAATAATTCCCTTGCAATTTGAATTTGCTAATTGTCTGATGAGCGATTCACTGCCCATGATGCGGTCTACTGTATTGGTTCCCTTGAGAATTTCGTCCAAAAGGAATAAAACAGGTTCCCCGTTTTCTGCCATGGTGAGCAATTGCTTTATCCTGGCCAACTCTGCATAAAAAGAACTCACACTTTCTCCCAGATTATCTGTATTTCTCATACTGGTGAATAATTGAAAAGAACCTGTTTTGAAAGAGGAGGCAAAGGGCGAAAGTCCTAGATTTACCAACACGAGATTTATTCCTACTGTTCTCATGAAGGTCGTTTTCCCTGACATATTGGATCCTGTCAGTAAAACAATCTTGGTTTTTTCAGCTATGTAAAAATCATTCCCTACAGCTTCTTTGGGATTCAAAAGGGGATGGACCAAATTATTTGTTTCCAATATTTTCTCACTGGACCAATCCACTTGGCATTGCAGATCTTCTTCACTACTAAACGCTGCCAGAGAAACCAAGGACTGCCAATTATCGAAATAACCTTCCCATTCGGCGAGATGCCCTGCGAATCTCTTTTTCCATTTTACTGTTCTCCAAAAGAGGAAAAAATCAATCCAAAAAAGCAAATTGAATATCAAATACATCAGGTTAAACCTGTTTTGTAGCATAAAGGATTTTTGCTCCAATGACCTTAAAATTGCCGAAGCATCAAAATTTTGGTTTTTAAAAGGTTTTTGAAGATGTTTTAAGTATTCACCTTCTAACTGCATCTCTTCAATTTGTGAGGCCCATTTGCTGAAGGTCTTGATATCTCCCTGATTAGGCATGATCGAGGAAGCGGACTGTAAATTATGGAATATCATCGATAAAAAGAATAATCCGCTAATAATCCAAGCACCAACCCAAGCGGGGGCAATTAATTCAAATACTGCTGCGAGAATGATTAAAATTCCTCCAAATGGGCCAATTATAAGTGGTATGTAGTAGAGGGCATTCCATTTTTCATTTTGTTTAAGCCATGCATAAAATTTTGTTTTTGGTTTTTCATTTTTCATAAAAGCCCGGCCATGAGCTTCAAACGAGGCTAAAAAGCTTTTTTTGGATCTAAGTTCCTTAACAGCCTCTGCTTTCTGTTTGGCTGAATCAGGGTTGATTCTATCTTTCATCCACCCTGCAAGTAGTGATTTCCCACTTTTATTGACGGTATGATTGATCAATTGAAAAAGTGAGTGTTCGCCAAAAAGATCAAGGTCATTGGCATAGGGGTGTTGCTTATCTATAAATTCTGAACCTGAATCCAAATCCTTGAGATTTCTTGATTTTCTTTTGGCACTCTCCAAATCCATTTCGATCAATTGAATAAAAAAATCAATCCGATCTTTATTGGTATTGTATTGAATGATCAGATAAACGAAGAGAACTGAAGAAATCAGGAAAGCAAGGATAAAAAAAGGCTTATCCGTAAGGCCAATAATCAAAGAAGCTATCATAAACAAAAAAAGAAAAAACCTGCTTATGGCAAGCCCATATCCCTTTCTTTTACATTTTTTAAGGGCATCTTTTTTGTCGGTGATTCCGTATTCAAATTCCATGGACCAAAGATATTAAAAGATTTAGGAGGGGCCACTAAAAATAAAAATGCAAAAATATTGCGTTAATTTTTTTTAAAGACATTTGAATTATCTCCTTTTTAAAGTGTTCTCTTCATTAGAATGATGGTGTTTGACATCAAGACTCCGTTTCGTCCGGAGCCCTCATTCATTTTAAGAGAACAAATAACATGAAAAGATTAACATTGTTGATATTGCTTGCCTTTTCTTTAGGATTAGGAGCAACAGTAAAGAGCCCTGACTTATGGGCATTATTATCGAAAACAAGGTTCGTTGAAAAGCTGAACAGAGAATTCGGGATGTATTTTCTCTACCCCATTTTTTCCGATGAACTTAAGGAACTGGAAGGGAAGTCAGTTCAGGTCACGGGGTTTTATATCCCATTGGATGTAAGTACCTCTGACTGTGCAGTACTCAGCAAATTTCCCAATGCGGAATGTTTCTTTTGTGGAGGGGCGGGGCCGGAGAGTATTGTTGTGGCTTACCTTAAGAAGAAGCCTACCAAAAGAATCAAAGTGGATGAAATCATCACCATCAAAGGAAAGCTTAAACTCAACGATACAGATATTGATGAATTGAATTTTATCTTAATGGATGCAGAAATTATTGATTAAAATGAGAAAAAAACCAAACAAAAAAGGCATTGAAGATGAGATGATTTCAGAAATTGATTTTTCTGAAGGTTTTGGTGGTATACCTGAAAATGTATCTCTTACCAAGAATATTGGATGTACCTCAGATTCAAAGCCTAAGAAGAAGAATGTCAGAAAAAATGATTAGTTAAAGCTGTGATTATTTCATTTTTTTTCTTTTACTTTCATAAATAAAACTTAATCTATATGAAAGTAAATCACCCCCAAAACCCTACTTTCCTGTTTGCATTAGGACTCCTACTTTTTATGGTTTCCTGTGAAAAAACAGATGAACAACTGCCACAAAAAGACAGTGTGGTATTGCAAGAACAAGCTCAGGTAAACGCCTCATTCGAAGATGCAGATTTCCTAGCATTTTCTGCCATGCAAAGTAATGGACTCAGTGCCAGAGCGAATTTGGATGTCGGTTCAGATTTATGTGCGGATACCAAAGTCGATTTTTTCCCCAACAACAAATCAATTGTCATCAATTTTGGAGAAGGCTGTACTAGTCCCAAAGGAATCACAAGGAAAGGAAAAATCATGCTTTTTTACTCCGGTTTTACTTTTGATTCAAATACCGAAATCACCATTTCTTTTGATGGATATGAGGTAAATGGGCTAAAAATAGAAGGAAGGAGAAAATTGATCCACAGAGGATTTAATACAGAAGGAAAATATTTTCTTTTTGAGACGGTTATTTCTGCCGGAAAAGTGACTTGGTCTGATGGAACCTTCGCGACCGTTGAAGGTGAATTTGAGAAAAAGTTTTTTCTTCCAACAAATTCTGAAGGTATTAAATTGAAAGTTACAGGGGGTTCAGGAGGTAAAACAAGACTCGGAATTCCGTTTATGTCTTTGATAGAGGAAGAACTTCTTTTTGTCCAATCTTGTACAGATAAAGGAAATTGGATTCCTTCATCAGGAAAAATTGAAATTACCCTAGACTCAAGTCAGAAGTTTTTGATTGATTATGGAAGCGGTACCTGTGATAAAGAGGCGACTGTTTCTCATGAAGGTAAAACCATTCCAATCAAGTTTGATTAAAAATAAAAAAGGCCGGTTATAAATTCCGGCCTTTTCTTTCTATTCCTTTTTTCCTTCTGGATAATAATGATTAACATCTCGTTGTGGAAATGGAATCTCGATCTCATGTTGTTCAAGTGCCTCTTTGACGGCTTCCATATTGTCCCAATATACAGGCCAAAGGTCTGCAGCATCTGCCCAAACTCTAATGGTGAGGTCAAGAGAACTATCCCCAAAATTGGTGAATTTAACAATTGGTTCAGGATCTGCGTGAATTCTTTCATCCTGTTTAAGGACATTCAGAATCACATTTCTTGTTTTCTTCAAGTCAGTTCCATATGCTACCCCGACATTGATTTCAACCCGCCGAGTTGGTTTTTGTGAATAATTGGTAATTGAATTGTTGGCAAGTGGACCATTTGGAAGGGTAACGACTTTATTGTCGAAATTCCTGATTTTGGTATATAAAATATCAATGCTTTCCACTGAACCTAGAGTTCCCTGAGCTTCCACTGTATCACCTATACGGAAGGGTTTGAAAATTAAAATCAGGACTCCTCCGGCAAAGTTGGATAAAGAGCCCTGCAATGCAAGACCCACTGCAAGTCCAGCTGCACCTATGATGGCAATAAACGAGGTCATTTCCAATCCTAGGGTAGTAGCTACACTGATTATCAATAACACCCACAATATGGCGTTTAAAAAACTCTTTAAGAAAGTAGCCAAAGATGGATCTATCTCATATTTTTCAAGTGTTTTAACAAATACTTTCAAAATAAACCTAATGACATACCGTCCTACCAATAGGAGGATAATCGACTTCAGGAGCACAGGGCCAAGCTGGAACAATAGATCAACGGCTCTTTCTTTAAAAACGGCAATAGTGTCTAAATCAAAATTGAAATCCATAATAAATTTTTGAAGTTTAAGAATACAAAACTAAAGTATATAACCTATCACTCGCCATCTGAAAGCCCATTTCCATTTGATTTCGTATTGGGTAATACCAGAGGATTTTAAGATGTTTGCCAGTTCGGATTTATGGAAACTTCTCAATACTGATAATGGGCCATCATTTTTGACCATGGTAGATTTGGAAAAAAGACCGGTCAGAATTTTGATGCTGTAATAAGCAATCGGGTGGCGATGCAAATCATTGATGACTACTCCCAGTCTTGCTTTCTTTTTAAAAGAAGATAACAGTAAAAATAGTTCCTCATCAGTAAAATGATGTGTAAAAAGTGTACAGGTTACAATGTCTACTTTACCGTCCAAAAATGCGGCATCAAAAACATTCTGGGTTTCGAAAGAAACCTCGCTGATATCTGAAAGATTTATTTTCGCCAAATTAATAATGTTGGGGTTGGCATCAATTCCGATAAACCGACAAACAAATTTGTTTTTTTTGGCCCAATCTGACATTACCTGTATCATATCCCCACCTCCGCAGCCAATGTCTGCTATAGTATAGTTTTCCTGTGGGTATTTTGCCATGATTTGCTTCAAGCTTGATGTGGTCACATGATTTCCCCCCAAAAGTTTATTGATGGTTTTGAGCTCTTTTAGAGTCACCTCCATCAATTTTCCGCCGGCATCAAGGTCGTCCATTATTTCTTTTTGATAGCTTCTTTGGCTGAATTTCCCCATTATTTTTCAAGTAATAGGGTTTCTAAAGTCAATCCAGGTCCAAATCCCATTGCCAGAAGATCTCCTGAAGGGAGGGGGTCAGTCAACCACTTTTTCAATACAAACAGAATAGTGGCGGATGACATATTGCCAAAGTTTTTAAGGATTTCATGAGAGGGAAGATTTTGAGATTTTCCGATCCCAAAGACCTCTTCTACCTTTTGAAGAATCTGTTTTCCTCCTGGATGGATGGCAAAATTCTTGATTTTTGACAATTGAAATTTTTCTTCTAGATAATCATTGATTTCAAAAAGGCCTTTACTGAGAAGTTCAGGTACATATTTACTTAATCGCATTTCGAAACCAAAATCTCCAATTGACCATGCCATATCTTTTTCTCCTTCTTTGAATACCCTACTGTGAAACTTCTTGATGGCAAGGCCTTCTTCATCTCTCATGACCAAAGCTGCTGCTGCGCCATCTCCAAAAAGTGCATTGGCCAAAAGATTGTCTTCGTTATAATTTTTCTGGAAGTGAATGGTGCAGAGTTCTACAGATAGGATAAGAACTTTGGCTTTGGGATCACTGTCACATATTCTGTCTGCCAATTTAATGCCATTGAATGCCGCATAGCATCCCATGAAATGAATGGCATACCTTTCTATGTCTTTTTGAAAATCCATGGAATGCATGATTTCCAACTCAAGACCAGGAGCAAACATTCCCGTGCAGGATACCAATATCAAATGAGTTATATCTGAAGTTTGGTGCTTAGTTTTTTGCATACAATCGAGAATTGCTGCTTTAGCCAATCCTAATCCGGATTTTTCAAAAAGCCCCATTCTTTTTTTTGTGCTAGGAAAAGGTTCCAACGTTGCATTTGAAGGGAAAAAATTGAATTTTTCAGGATCTTCATACCTAAAATCATCAATGACACTGTACCGGTTTTCAATTCCGGTATGCCTATAAATAAAATTCAGCTTTCGCGCTTCCTGCGAATCCAGTCCATGTGCCATTTTCATAAACTCACCTATTTGGGCCTGTAAAATGGGTTTCCCGGGATTGGCAGTACCAATACTAACAATATGGTTATTCATTAACTTAAGTTAAGCTTATTTTTTTTAACTTCGATATTGGAGACTAAACATCTACTGTTCCAAAAAAGTTAAAAACGATACCGATTTATGTTCAAGCTATCTAATTGGAAACATCTCAGGATTCCATTCTCTTTTTATTTAATGCCTATTTTCTTTTTTGCGTTGGCTTTAACCCCAAACTTAAATGGAGAAAGGTTACTAATAGTCTTTGTTTCTCTTCATCTTTTTTTGTACCCTTCAAGCAATGGTTACAACAGCTATTTCGATAAAGATGAAAAAAGTATTGGTGGATTACGCAATCCACCCAAAGTTACTAAAGGATTATATTATCTTTCCTTGATATTTTTTGTTATTTCACTGATTTTGGGATTGAAGATTAATTGGCAGTTCAGTAGCATGCTATTAGTGTATAGTCTGGTGTCCATGGCCTATAGTCATCCTGCTATCAGATTGAAAAAATATGCTTATATCAGCTGGATTGTAGCGGGGTTCTTTCAGGGATGTTTTACTTTCGGAATGTCCTATGCAGGATTGAGTGATTTCGGATGGGAGGTTTTTACCAAGAGTCATGTACTGATTCCCGGTTTATTGACCAGTTTGATGCTTTGGGGATCATATCCGCTAACCCAAGTTTATCAACACGAAGAAGATGCGAAAAGAGGTGACATCACCTTAAGCTTAAAATTGGGCAAAAAAGGAACCTTTGTTTTTTCAAGCATTTGGTTTCTGGTCACTGGGGTTTGCTTTAGTTGGTTTTTCCTGGATAAAAATCAGGAAAGCGGCTTTTTCGGGTTTTTGCTGGCGATGCTGCCGGTGGTGCTTTACTTTCTGATTTGGTTTTCTTTTGTACGAAAAGATGAGGATAAATATACTAATTACACTTGGGCCATGTGGATGAACAGGATTTCAGCCACAGCATTGAATGTTTTCTTTATTTGGTATTTTCTGGAAAATACACAAGTGCTGCAAGTTTTTGGTTGAAATCAATTCCGATTGCTCTGAATTTTAATCTAAAACCTTCAATCTAAAAAACATCCCCATGTGTCTTCTTCATAATCTGAGTAGCTGCAAAAGTAGAATTTTTTATAAGACTCACTGAGAATTCTGATACAGCTTTGGAGCCAAAAAGCCATTGTACTTTTCTGCCAACCCAAAGACGGGTTTTGAAAAAATGATTCCAATGAGAAGTATATTGTTTTTCAATAGCGCTTCTATCCTTGTTTTGAAGAATAGCCTCTGCAGCTAATTTTCCGGTATGAATGGCTATGGCCATCCCGTTTCCGCATAAAGGTGTAATCAAACCTGCCGCATCGCCAATCATCAGGATATGGTTTTCCACAGGTTTTTTCGGTGAAAAGTTGATTTCATTGATCACCTCAGGTTTTTCAAAAATGAATTCACTGTTTTGAAAGAGATTTTTAAGATGGGGATTTTTATGAAGCACCTCTTTCTCCATTTCAGGAATGTTGCCATAGTGACGAAGCTGTTCTTTTGAACCCAAATAACAAAGGTTGAAGATGCCATTTTCCACTTGATTGATGCCGCAATAGCCTCCCTCAAAATTGTGCAGTGCGACAGTGTTTGTGTCAAATGCTGTTATGATATGATATTTGACCCCAATGAAAGGACTTCTCTGATGCATAAAGGACCTGTTCAAGGTTTTGTCAACCTTGGATCGTTTGCCGAAAGCACCGAGGACATGATCTGCTGAAAAGGAATTCCCTTTATCCAATTTGATTAGGAATTTGGTTTCCCTTGCATCAAATTTCACCTCTTCCACTTGGGTGTGGAGAAGAAATTTAACACCTACGGCCTCTGCTTTTTGATATAGGAAAAAATCAAGTGCATGCCTACTGATGCCAAAGCCTCCCAGGTCCAAATCCATTTTTGCTTCATTGCCTTTGATGGATGTCAGTAGAAATTTGGTGATTTGAGTGGGGCCGATTTCGTCCGGATACAGGTCCTCACTTATCAGAAAATTTTTTACCTCATTTGAGATGTATTCTCCGCATACTCGGTGGAAGGGGTAGGACTTTTTTTCAATTAATAAAACCTCTTTTCCATTTTTTGACAATTGATGTGCAGCAATCAGTCCAGCAAGTCCACCTCCGATAATGATTGTTTGATAATGATGCATAATTTAAAATAGACTTTATATATGGAATGGATTGCCGTTTATCAAATTTCAAACTTTGGAACAAATAAATGACTGGAATTATGGGTTGATTTTCAAAACTTAATCATCAAGTCAACCACATATTACAAGAAGAAGTTTAACCAATTAATTTAATATTGCAGATTTATAGTGCTAATCCGGGAAATTCCAATTGAATCACACAGGGTTACATCCAAAATGCCTGAAAAGGATCAATGAGGGACGATAACCGAAGTCGAATTTTTAAGACTTAAACAAAAATGGTCAAATTGAACAAGTTTGAACACTTTTTGTGTTTTCCATTTAAGTACCTATTTTTACCCAAACCTCATATACAGAAATGGCCAACAATCCTCTTCAAATACTTCAGGAACACAACCTCAGGATTACAAATTGTAGGAAAGAAGTATTGAAAATCTTTTTGAAGAGGCAGGCTGCACTTTCTCACTCAGATCTGGAAGAAGTGCTTGATAAGGATTTTGACCGTGTAACTCTCTATAGGACGCTCAAGACATTTTTAGACAATGACCTCATCCACAAGGTTCTCGATGACAGTGGCGCTGCCAAATATGCTTTATGTTCTCATAGTGGACAAGAGAGTGAGTATAATCATGATCATGAGCATGTACATTTTAAATGTGAAAAATGCGGCAAAACTATTTGCATTGAAGAAGTGAGTCTACCAAAAATTAACCTGCCTGTCGGATATATCAATAAAGAAGTTAGCCTACTTGTACAGGGGGTTTGCGATAAATGCAATTGATCAAGCTTCCACGGGATCTTTTGGAGATTTTGTTTTTGGTCCATTAGATGGCCAAATTACTCCGGGAGGTAAATCAATTTTTGGAGGGGTAAAATCCTCTATTCCGCCTTCCCCATCATCATCATTACTCTGATTTCTACCCAGCTTTGATTTTGTCATGGTAGCAACAAAATAAATCAACACCACATATGCTATTCCACACAACATCAAATCAATAGCTAGGCTACTCATAACAAAGAAATTTTGTATAATTTACTATAAAAGGACATAGAAGTCAATTAATTAACACATCTGTAACGATTTTGATTAAAGAAAATCTGAAAATATTAACAGTATTTCCGATAAGCTTGTGAAATAAGCCATATCGTTAGATATTTGCGCTCTGAAAATTAAAGGTAATGATAGTAAAAACAAAAAAATATCAATTAGAGACTGGCACTTACATCAAAGCAGGATTGGTAAATATTTTAAGAGAGCAATGGTGGGTGGTATTGATTGCAATAGCAATTGGCTGTGGTTATTTTTGGATCGCCTCATGGTGGTGGATCAGCATGGCGATATTAGCCTATGTATTATATTGGCTTTTTTGGGTCATCCAATTTGCAGGCGTAACCCAAATGGAACAGAATAAGGTGATTTTTGAAAAAATGTCCTATGAAATAGATAGCAGACAGATTTTAATGAAATTGAATGCCAAACAAGGCATGCCGATCAAATGGGATATGATCAAAAAGGCAGAAGTTAAGAAGGATGCTTTTGTACTTACCATGTCAAAAGCTCAGTTTATTCACCTCCCCTTTAAAATTTTCAATTCAGAAAATGATAAAAAATTCGTGGAATCAATTCTCAAAAGGAAAAACTACTTGCAGTAGAATTATCTGCAAAAAAAAAGCCTCATCACAAAGATGAGGCTTTTTTTTTGGATAAGTTAAAATTACATTGAAGGAAGAATCACAGTATCAATTACGTGAACCACTCCATTAGATGCTTCAATATCAGCAGCAGAAACAGTAGCATTGTTTACCATCGCTTTTCCATCTTTCAAAGTGATAGTTATATCAGTTCCCTGAACAGTTTTTGCTTTCATTCCATTTTTCAAATCTTTGGAATAAACTTTTCCCTGAACAACATGGTAAGTCAATACTGCTACCAATTGCGCTTTGTTTTCAGGCTTTAAAAGATTCTCAACTGTACCGGCAGGTAGTTTTGCGAAGGCCTCATTGGTTGGCGCAAAAACAGTGAAAGGTCCATCACCTTTCAAAACGTCTACTAATTCTCCTGCCTTCACGGCAGCTACCAATGTAGACAGAAACTCCGTCTGTACGGCTAGATCTACAATGTCAGCCTCAGGATTGATTGTGGCATTTTTGTTTGCAGTGAATGCGGAGGTTACAAAAAATGCAACTAAGACCGCAAAAGTCAATAATTTTTTCATAGTAATAATAGTTTTGGTTAGATAGTTAAAAGACCAAAACATATTGCATTGTTTACCAAAAAGTTATAAATATTTTTTGAGTGAATCTTATTTACGATATCAGCCCATTGATACTCACCGATCATGGGTTTAGCTTTAATTAAAAAAACCGGCCCAGTCCCATTTGGATCATTGGGACCAATATTAAAGTATCTGGGGTGCATTCAGCCTTTACAGTGGAGTAAAAATTCTTAGGAAAAAAGGTGACTATTTCATTGGCATTCCTGATCCTTTTTCTATTGAAAAAATTTGCAAAGAATACATCGAAAAAGCCAATATTGATAAACCAACCATGGGAGATTAATCCTGTATAAATTACAGATTGTTTTCTTTAATTTTCAATAAACTCTATGGCTTGCTGAATTATTGTCTGATTATCTGACTCCATATCCGGAGCTAAAGGACCACCATATTTGTGCTTATTCCTATCAGCCATATAACCGTTTGTTAAAAATAAAATAGCATTATTGCTTAAATTAAAGCTACTATTAACTGTGGATAATCCGCAGGTTTGAGATCCAAAGCTTTTGGTATTGTCTCTACCTATAAAGGATATAGCAATTGCCTCGCCTGAACTTGCTATTCCCTTGTCTAACAAAACTGCAACTTTGGGATTTGGATTAATCAATATATAAGGATTTGAAAGCTGCACCATAGGAGTCTGATTTACTAGGGAAGCTCCATTCGAATATCCCCAAGAGGCTTGTTGATCATTTGGGTCAATAAAATATCCGGCGATACCCTCTCCAAGTATCGGACCAATACCCGCCAATGCCGGCCACATATTGCCTCCACCGCTCCCTCTTAAATCTACTATCCAACCAAGAACATTTTCATTGTCTTCTGTTTTTATTGCTTTTTGAATTTCTTCTGCATAAGCAATCATTTTTTCATTGTCTGACCCAGAAGATATCTTAACAGCAATATATCCTATATTTTCGGGTAGTATTGGTCTGCTGAAA
>NZ_JBGSXS010000396.1:0-2464 GCF_041751335.1 Aquiflexum sp. | reverse complement strand
AATACTCAAAACACCGCCTTATGTGTCTTTTTTCCAAATATCGTCAACCAAACGATCTTGACATCCAACCAAAATGTCCAATGTCTGAGGTACCAAAGGTCGTGTGAAGTCCTTTCCTTTTTTTGATTTTCGGTTTCTAGGGGACCTCTCCAGCCATTTACCTGCGCCCAACCAGTAATGCCGGGCTTGTAATAATGTCTGACCATGTATTTGTCTTCACTTTCCTGCATCACTTGATTCAAGAATAACCTATGTGGTCTAGGGCCTACCACACTCATTTCTCCTGTCAGCACGTTGATAAATTGTGGCATTTCATCTATGCTGTATTTTCTTAAGAATTTTCCTACTTTGGTAATTCTTGGGTCATTCTTTACAGTGGATTGTGTACCCCCTATGATATTGTCACAACTCTCCATACTCCTGAATTTATAGACTTTAAATGGTTTACCGCCTTTACCAATCCGTACCGGTGTGTAAAAAACAGGACCTTGTGTATCCAATTTAATTAAAGCACCAATCAAGAAGAAGAACGGGGATAGCACGATCAATGCAAGAGATGCAAAAAGCACATCAAAAATATTTTTGATAAAATTTGGGAACCAATTGTCTAATGGCAGCTGACGAACATTTACAACCTGTAAATCCCCAAACTGATAACTTTTGACATTTTCACCAAAAACACCTTGATAATCGGGGATGAACCTGATTCTTGTTCCATGGAAATCTGCCACTTCAACAATGGATTTAATACGGTCCAATTGATTGTAAGGTAAGGCAATGATTATTTCATCTGCAAAATTATCTTTTAAATAATCTTTTAAAGACTCAAGGTTTGTAACCACCCTTTCTTTTTTCAATCCCTCTTTACCCTCATTGCTGCAATCTATAAATCCCTGAATGGCTAATTTCGCATATGAATTTGATTCCAAGGAAGAAGCTACTTTTTTTGCCAATTCTCCTGAACCGGCAATTAATGTTGTGCTCATTTTCACCCTTCGGTCTCTGATAGGAGTGTAAAACCTTATGACAAGCGAATTTGTAATGACACCTAAAGATGGAATGCCGACCAAAATGGCCATCAAAAGATTTCTAACGTCTTTAGGAAAAGAGAATATCAAATATAAAATCCCGATAATACCTGCAAGAATAAAATAAGTCTTGAAATATTTGGTCATCCTAGACTTGTAGAAACTGCTTCCTGCCCATTCTCCATAAAGTTTATTGGAATAACCAATAACCAACCAAAGTGAAATGAGACTTAACAAGAAAACGACCTCCATTTTTTGAAAATAGATGTCATTGATCCTATAAAAGTATAAGGACACAAAAAACGCAAGAGATAAATTCATCACGTCCCAAAAAACTAATATTGGGACATTTGTTTTGTGAAGATTTGTCATAGCCTTTAAAAATTATTTTAGGTAAAATTTTTATACACTAGGTTCAATTAATAATGAAACTGGTAAACTAAACACTGAATGTTATTTTTGGCTTATGTTAGGGTGACAAATATACAAAAATATGTTTTTCATTCCTGTTAATTTGCCTTTACTTTTTCTTTGCCTTCTGGTTAACATTAAACTTTCAGAGCATCAAATATACTATATAATATTTGAAATAAAAAACAAAATGCATAAAGTTTTATTTGAAAAGCATTAAAATGCATTGAAAAACTAATGATTAATTTTAGATAAATTTTTATTCAAATTTTCATACTTAAAATTAATTTTAGTCATTTAAAATTTAAACTGCTGAAAAACAGTAATTTATATACAAATTATATTTGCTTTTAACATTATACAACTTGGTATCCAATCTATGGAGAAGTAGTATTGTTTTTATTGATAAGTTTTTATCTATTGCATACTAAACAATCATCGTTCCAATTTTGAAAACATTTGTATATGGGAGTCTTTATGTCTTAGCCTTAAATGCTTTAGGATATCTATTACTCCGAGAGGATTTCGTTATTCAATTGACCTGTTTTACTATTGCTTTTGCCGTGTATCTATTGTTGACATTTGAGTTTGCACGAAAATCAATTAGACTTTGGTCAGGGATATCAGTAGCAATTATTTTGAGATTGGTATTCATAGTTTCTACCCCCAAACTCTCGGATGACTTCTACAGATATATATTTGATGGACAACTGCTAAGGAACGGTAATAATCCCTATTCGTATTTACCGCAAGCTGCATTCGAGGAGACAGGAATTGTTTTCAATGCTTATTGGGAAGTGCTATTGACCCAAATGAATTCATTGACTTATTTTTCGGTATACCCCCCCTTGCATCAATTCTTTTTTTGGATTGCAGCGGTGACTGGAGAAAATCTTCTTTTTAATATTATCACTATCAGGCTTATTTTAATCATGTTTGATGTATTGAATATATTCCTGATTTGGAAAATCTTGCAGCAATGGAGACTTTCTTTTAATGCATTATGGCTTTATGCTTTCAATCCT
>NZ_JBGSXS010000395.1:0-11858 GCF_041751335.1 Aquiflexum sp. | reverse complement strand
ATCAACAGGGGAAGAAAGGCGGGAAAGTGATGGATGCCTCCCAGTTGGCAAGAAAAGTCCTGAATTTTTTGGACAACAACTATGGCAAAGAATTCAATGCCAAACAGATCATCAAAAAACTCGAAATCAGAGACTCGGTCACCAAAGGTGGAGTAGAGCCTACTTTGCATAAATTGGCTGCGGCAGGTTCCGTCTCCAAGACACCAAGAAATTATTTTTCTTCTATCAAAGAACCTGAATTTGTAGAGGGTGAAGTGGATTTTGTCAATCCAAGATTTGCCTTTATCAAGCCTGATCCAAAACACGATTTGGAAGAAGACGTGATGATAAAAGAGGCAGATCTCAAACATGCACTCGACGGAGACAGGGTAAGAATTATGGTCTATCCCACCAAAGGAAGTTCCGGAAGACTTGAGGGAAAAGTTTTGGAGATCGTCAATAGAAGCAGGGATGAGTTTGTTGGAAGGATTGAGATTTCCCCAAGATATGCCTTCGTAGTACCTGATTTCAAAAAAATGCACCATGATATTTTTGTGCATTTGGGAGATTTGGGCGGTGCCCAACACAATCAAAAAGTAGTCGTCAAACTTTCCGATTGGCGGGAAGATGACAAAAACCCGACAGGGAAAGTCACAAGGGTCTTGGGTAAGGCGGGTGACCACGAAGTGGAGATCCACTCGATCATGGCGGAATTCGGATTGCCCTTTGAATATCCCAAAGCCTTAGAAGAAGAGGCAAATGCCATCCCCGATGAAATCCCAAGTTCTGAAATCAAAAACAGATTGGACATGCGGGATGTACCTACATTCACTATTGACCCTGCTGATGCAAAGGATTTTGATGATGCCATTTCATATAGAAAACTTGACAATGGGAACCTTGAAATCGGTGTCCACATCGCTGATGTGACCTACTATGTGCAGCCAAAAACAGGATTGGAAAAAGAAGCCTATGATAGGGCTACCTCAGTTTATTTGGTGGACAGAACTATCCCCATGCTGCCGGAAAGGCTAAGCAATGGGCTTTGTTCCTTGCGACCCAATGAAGATAAACTGACTTTTTCCTGTGTATTTGAATTGGATGAAAATGCAGATGTCCTGAAACATTGGATCGGGCGGACTGTAACGCATTCAGATAGGCGGTTTGCCTATGAAGAAGGTCAGGAAAATATCGACCAACAATCAGGAGACTTTTTTCAAGAACTAACCCATCTCAATGACCTCGCTAAGAAACTCCGTAAGAGGAGATTTGAAAAAGGGGCTGTGAATTTTGAAACAGTTGAGGTCAAGTTCAAATTGGATGAAAAAGGAAAACCGCTTGGGCTTTTTGTCAAAGAGCGGAAAGACATCCACAAACTGATTGAAGAATTTATGTTGCTGGCCAACCGTACCGTGGCGGAATTTGTGTACAACAAAAACAAAGGCAACGATACATTTGTATATAGGATCCATGACAATCCTGATGCCGAGCGATTGGAAACATTTGCCAACTTTGCAAAGAAATTTGGCCATGAGGTCAAATTGGGAGAAGGGACTAGGATTTCAGCCGCATTGAATAAACTGATGGATGAAATCGTCGGAAAACCTGAGCAGAATGTTTTGGAACAGTTGGCCATCCGAAGCATGGCAAAAGCCAAATACACTACTGAACCCAAAGGACATTTCGGACTGGCCTTTAAGCACTATACTCATTTCACCTCCCCTATCAGAAGATATCCTGATATGATGGTGCATCGATTGCTGCAACATTACCTTGATGGTGGCAAATCCCCCAATGAGGAAGAATGGGAAGACAAATGTCTTCATTCCTCCACAAGAGAAAAAAGAGCTTCGGATGCAGAAAGGGCTTCCATCAAATACAAACAAGTAGAATTCATGTCCCTTGCTGAGGAAAAAGACTATGACGGTATCGTGGCAGGTGTCACAGAATGGGGTGTTTTTGTGGAAATCACAGAAACCAAATGCGAAGGAATGATCCGGGTTCAGGACATGAAGGATGATTATTATGATTTTGATGAAAAAAACATGCGGCTTATTGGGTCAAAAAATAAAAAAATGATCACTTTGGGGGATAAAGTGATGGTCCGTGTAGTTGCCACGGATATTGATAGAAGAACAATAGATCTGGAATTTGCCGATAATGAACCAAGCCAAAAAAAGCGCCGATAACTTATTAAATGCCTTGGAAAACCATATCCAAGGTTTTACTTACGGAGAATCACCCAAAGAACTTTACGATCCGATATCTTACATTATGAGTTTGGGAGGAAAACGCATCCGCCCCCTACTCACTTTGATGGCCTATTCGTTGTACAAAGAGGATTTTCAAAAAATCCTTACGCCCGCCTTGGCCGTAGAGGTTTTTCACAATTTCACACTCATGCACGACGACATCATGGACGATGCCCCGCTGAGAAGGGGAAATCAAACTGTTCATGAAAAATGGAATGCCAATACTGCTATCCTCTCAGGAGACGTGATGCTGGTGAAAGCCTATGACATGCTTCTTGAAATTGAAGCAGACAAACTCAAGTTGTGCATCAGACTTTTCAATAAAACCGCTGCTGAGGTCTGTGAAGGACAACAAAAGGACATGAACTTCGAAACCCTCCTTACAGTCTCAGAGGAAGATTACATTGATATGATTCGACTCAAAACTGCGGTTCTTCTTGGTTTTGCACTTCAGTTTGGAGCAATTCTGGCCGGTGCATCCAAAGAGGATTCAGACCATCTCTATAATTTCGGAGTCAATATCGGAATAGGTTTCCAATTGAAAGATGATCTTTTGGATGTCTATGCAGATAAAGCAAAATTTGGGAAACAGGTGGGTGGAGATATTATTTCCAACAAAAAAACCTTCTTATTGCTCAAAGCAAAAGAACTCGCAAAAGCAAACACTAAGACTTTATTGGAAAACTGGATTGAAACCAAAGATTTTGATAAATCAGAAAAAGTCGCCACAGTAACCGCTATCTATGATGAATTGGGAATAAAAGCCTTGACAGAGTCAAAAATGAAAGAGTACTTTGACAAAGGATTTTCGGAGTTCACTTCCTTGAAAGTACCTTTTCAGAACCAGTTTCAGGAACTTCTGGACCTTACTCAAAATCTGGTGGATAGGGAGAAGTAAACTCAATACAGGAACAAGGCAGTAATCGGAACAGGCGTCATGCTGACGCAGGAAAGCCTGTCCCGTCCCGATAGCTATCGGGATTCGGGGCATCTCGTGAGGATCAGAAAATGATTAATATGAACACAAATAGGACCTTTTGAGATTCCTTGTACCTACCAATGACGTAAATCGAAGCGCCGTCATGCTGACGTAGGAAGCATCTCATGAAGATCAGTAAATGATAGAATTAACATAAATAGGACCTCTGGAGATCCTTCGTGCCTCAGGATGACGTACTAATAGTAGCCGCCGTCATGCTGACGAAGGAAAGCCTGTCCCGTCCCGATAGCTACCGGGATTCGGGGCATCTCATGGGGATCAGAAAATGATAGAATGTAATATAAATAGAACCTCAGGAGATCCCTCGTGCCTCGGGATGACGCCTAGCAGGTTGGCAACTTGATGACAATTTCAGTCCTGAACTTTACTCAATTATAAAAGACTCCTAAACACCTCAATAAATGGAATTATCCGTAACAGTCATATTGATTGCCATCACCGCATTGACATCCTATCTGGCATGGAAAAAGCCTGAACTGCTCAACAGGTGGATGTTTACACCTTATATAATCAAAAATAGGGGGCAATGGGACAGGTTTGTGCTGTCGGGATTTATCCACAAGGACAATATCCACTTGCTCTTCAACATGTTTACTTTCTATTTTTTCGGAAGGGTGGTAGAGATGTTTTTGATATTCAAATTTGGAACGGTTATCGGGATTGCTGCCTACGTGCTATTCTATGTGGGTGCCATTGTGATTTCCGACATTCCTACCTATTTCAAACATCAGGATCATTCCTTTTACAATGCTTTGGGCGCATCAGGAGGTGTGGCTGCGACTGTCTTTGGAAGTATCATCTTGACGCCATTATCGGATCTCTGCCTTTTTGGAATCCTATGTTTACCGGGATTTGTGCTGGGAATCTTGTTTTTGATCTATTCGGTCGTACAGGCTAAAAAAGGTTCCGATGGCATCAATCATGACGCTCATTTATATGGGGCACTGTTCGGTATAGCATTCATTTTGATCGTCAATCCCCAAAGTGCACTGGACTTTTTAGATCAAATAAAAAGCTTTAGGATGTTTTGATTATTTTACCAATAAAAAAAAATCAAGCGCTTTTGCTTTAATCCATTCCAATTTAATTTTATTCCGATATTAATAGATATTGGATATAAATTGATATTAAAAAGCCCTAGCTAGGGATCAAAATATCCATAAATATCCAATATCAATAAATATCACTTACTTCAAATAAGCACTAAAATTTGATTTAGGGATCAACCCTGAAATCCCTATTTATCCCTCTGAAGCTGACGAATATTCTTATCCGTGACGCTTCTCAACATGGTATTCCATCTGTCCTTTGCCTTTTCCTCAGAAAACACATCAGGTCCTGGAATGCCAACTCTCATTCCCAATTGTCTTACAGCAGTCTTCCCTGTTCCGGAAATATTAAAATAAAGATCAACAGCATTGATGTCATGTGTGAATCTTGAAATCTTGTCGATGGATTTTCTAATCTGGACCTGTAATCCCTCAGGGAGGTCAACTTGTGGTGCTTGAACATCAATTTTAATCCCTTTGTAATTTTCGGTGTAATTCATATTTAATATAATTTAGTTAATATTTTTCCTACATCGGAATGGTTTTTGCACCATTCTTATCAGTCGAAAGACTAATCACAACAAAAATACATGTTTAACCTTAAAAAATAGATATGAAGATTTTTAATAGAGAAGATTTTATAAAATTATCCAAAAAAACTGCCAAACCGATGGTTTCCATATATTCTCCCACTTCCAGGCAGAGTTCAAACGGATATAAGCAGGATATGACGCATTTCAAAAACCAGCTTTCCGGCGTGAAAGAATCCTTGGAGAAAGACTATAAAATGTCAAATTCAGAAATCAATAATCTCTTGGATCCCGCTCAGGAACTTTTAGATAATTTCAGTTTTTGGCAGAATAACTCCGATACGCTTGCTTGTTTTCTGTCAGAAAATGGAGAGATGGATCTATTCAAACTCCCGATTGAAACTAATGATAGCAGTCATTTTATTGGTAACAAGCCCTTATTACTACCTATGATCCCTGAATTGAATGATGACGGCCACTATTATCTCTTGTTATTAAATCTTGACCGGATCAGACTTTACGAGGCTACAAGAAGTGTCATACAGGAGGTTATACTTGACCCTGAGGAAGTCGCCGTCTCTTTCACCACTGAGGAGGAAGAGGATGAAAATCAGGATCAGCTTCATGGTCAAGGGGGAATTGGCAACGCTGGAGCGATGTATCATGGACATGATGGAGGTTCGGATGAAGTGAAGAAAGTCACGATCCTCAATTATTTTCACAGGATGACCAATATGCTTGAGCCTTTATTATATCGAAACCCACTGCCTATGTACCTTGCAGGTGTGGATTATTTGATTCCGATATTTAAAGAAGCCAGTAAATACAATCATTTGATGGATGGTCATGTCAGTGGAGCTTTTCAAGAAAAAGACATGTTGACCCTGCACCAAAAATCATGGGAAATCGCAGAACCTCATTTTTTGAAAGAAAGAAAAAAGAGAAAAGCAAATTTCCAGGCAAAAAAAGCAGAAGGATTGGCGGTCAGCAATGACAATCTCAAAATCATCAAAGCAGCGCTTACAGGTGCGGTAGATACATTAATGGTTAATAAAAACCATGAACACCTATGGGGGAAATATGATCCGGAAACCCACAAAATAAATCTCACTGACGAGCAGGAAGATGCTTCTCACTGCTTGGTTGATGAAGCCGCTGCCAGAGTAATCGAGTTTAAAGGCAAAGTATATATGACAGACCCGGAGGATATGCCCGAGGATAATTTGATCGCTGCCACGATGAGGTATCCACTTTAATCTTTAGAATTCCAAAAACCATCATCAAGGGTTACCTGAAAAATCAGGTAACTCTTTTTATTTATTCAATTTTCTAAATTCATCCTTTATCACTAAAAATCCGTCTCCATAATCTCATAAATTCACTTTATTCCCTATCTTCAAAAACCAAACAATTCGAATGCCTTTTTGATCACATACTAGCTTATGCCTCTTTTTCAGAATTCAGTTCTTAAGAAATACCTCTCTGCACAGGAACAGGCTCCCATGCATACCGCTTTTGGCGCTTATCTGGCATTTTTCCACGATCCCCTTCGCAGAGCAAATATCCGGGCTTCCAAAGAAGAACAGTTTCAGGAGGGATTTCTCCGGGAGTTATTCGTCAATATCCTCGGCTATACGATCAATCCTGATCCGGATTATAATCTGACTACCGAGCTCAAGAATATCAAGGACAGCAAGAAAACCGACGGTGCCATCCTCAAAGACGGCAAAGCGCTCGCAGTGATCGAACTCAAAGGCACCGATACCAAGGACCTGGAAAAAATCCGGGATCAGGCTTTCAATTACAAAAACAACCATCCCGATTGTGTCTATGTCATCACAAGCAACTTTGAAAAGCTGCGCTTCTATATCCACAATGCGGTAGATTACTACGAGTTCTCCATACTGCACATGAAGCAGGATGAGTTTAGATTGCTGTGGCTGCTGCTACAAAAGGATAACCTGCTTAAGGGAATTCCCCAAAAGATCAAGGCGGAATCCCTGATCGTCGAGGAACAGGTCACCAAAAAACTCTACTCCGATTATTCATCTTTCAAACAGCAGCTCTGGCAGGATATGGTCGCCCAAAATCCCGGGTTGGACGAACTCCTGCTTTATAAGAAAAGTCAAAAGCTGCTCGACCGTTTTCTCTTTATCTTCTTTGCAGAAGACAAGGGACTGCTTCCGCCCAACTCCATCTCTGAAATTATTAAGCAATGGGAGACTTTAGAACATTTGGATTCTTATGTCCCGCTCTACGATCGGTTCAAGCTGTATTTTGGATTTATGAATACCGGGCGGCCAGCTAGGAAGGATAAAGCCGAAATACATGCCTATAACGGTGGGCTCTTTGCCCCTGATACTCTGCTGGACAGTCTCAAGATATCTGATGACCTCCTCAAAACCCACGTACTCAAACTCACCGAGTACGACTTCGAGTCTGAGGTGGACACCAATATCCTCGGCCATATCTTCGAGCATAGTCTCAACGACATCGAGAATGTGCGTGCTGCACTGGAAGGGACGATCGTGGACAAAAGCAAAACCAAACGAAAGAAGGACGGGGTATTCTACACCCCCAAATACATCACCAAATACATCGTGGACAATACCGTCGGCAAACTCTGCACCGAGAAAAAAGCCGAACTGGAAATCATAGATGAAGATTTCTCCAGAGGCAAGGTCTACAAAACCAAGGATGCGGAACAAAAGCGAAGAGGAGAACTCAAGATTAAACTCACCAAATACCGGGAATGGCTGCTGCAACTCGCCATCTGTGATCCTGCCTGCGGATCAGGCGCTTTCCTGAATCAGGTCCTGGAATTCCTGATGGCCGAGCACCGCTACCTGGACGAACTCGAATCCATGCTCTTTGGCAGCAGCATCGTCTTCCCCAATGTGGAAAACCATATCCTCGAAAACAACATCTTCGGAGTCGATATCAATGAAGAGTCAGTGGAGATCGCCCGCCTTAGCTTATGGCTGCGCACGGCCCAAAAAGGCAGAAAACTCAGCACCCTCAGTTCCAATATCAAAGTAGGCAATTCCCTGATCGATGACCCTGAAATAGCAGGAGATTTGGCCTTCAACTGGCAGGATCAATTCCCAAAGGTATTTGCCAAAGGAGGATTTGATGTGGTGGTGGGGAATCCACCTTATGTCCAATCACATTCCTTAGATGAACCTAGTAAAGAATTTATCTATAAAAATTTCAAAACAGCAGAATATCAAATCAATACATATGCTGTTTTTATGGAAAGGATTTTAAAAATCCTTCATGATAATTCTTATTACAGTGTAATCATTCCGAATTATTGGCTTTCTACTAAATATGACTCAAGATTGCGAAATCAAATCTTCTTGGAAAACAATTGTTTAGAGATACTTAATGTATTTAGCGTATTCGAAGATGCTACTGTGGATACTGTCATCTTAACAGGAGAAAAAACAGTCGTTCCAATGTTTCCAAAATCAACAAAAATTATTTCAATTGAAAAGGACTTAAAATCAATTACTGACAGACTTAATGATTTGGCTGAGAAGAAATGGGCTAATGTTAAAAATGTAGAGTTTATCAATTTTGATTCAGACACCAATCTTTCATTTGAAAATGTATTAGAGTTAAATGGAAAATTTAGAGTTTCTGACTTTTTAAATGGATATCAAGGGTTAAAGACTTATGAAGAAGGAAAAGGAACGCCTCCTCAAACAAGGGAAATGATGAACAAAAAAGTTTATCATTCTTTTGTAAAAGTAGATGAATCCTATCTTCCGCTTATAGGAGCAGGGAATGTTCAAAGATTTCTAATCAAGCCATATAAGGAATACATTAAATACGGCCCAAATTTAGCGGCCCCAAGAAATCCCGATATTTTTTTAAACCCAAGATTGTTGGTCAATAGGATTTTATCTAAAGAAAAGATTGATATAACTTATGTAGAGAATCCAATCGTAAATAATACAGATGTATTTAACTTTTTGCCAATCAAGGGAAGAGAAGATTTTTTGAAACCAATTCTTGCGATTTTAGCAAGTAAGATTTGTTCAAATTATTTTAGGACTTCTAATGTGAATCTGTCAAGGGCTGCTTTTCCAAAATTAAATGTTAATAACATTTTGAGCTTTGTTATACCTGCAATTCCAGAAGATGTAAGATCAAAGTTGAGTGAACTCGTTAATCATTCTTTGAAAATAACGGAATATGAATATGAATTGGAAACCAATTTCTCAAAATTGCTAGTAGCAAAATTTCCAATTGAAAAGCTTTCAACAAAACTCCAAAACTGGCCTTCCTTAGACTTCAAAGGATTTTTGGGAGAGTTGAAGAAAGCCAAGGTCAAGTTAAGCCTAGGAGAAGAAGCCAAGTGGATGGCCTATTTTAATGAACAAAAATCCAAAGCCCAAGCCTTACAAACCGACATCACCCGCCTTGACCGGGAGATTGATGCCTTGGTGTATGAACTGTATGGATTGACGGAGGAGGAGATTAGGACAGTGGAAGGGGGTGAGGGATGAAGTCAGAAGAAGAAAAATGGCTTACCTTTTATTCAAACACAATGCATGAGCTTGTAGATATTGGTGTAACGATATCTATTGACTTAATGAAAAATGAAGATTTAAATAAAATCAATAACTTTTCTGGATACATGTATCTTAAAAATTTGCTTGAAATTTTAGATTCAATTTCAATAAACATAGCAAATGGAATTACTGGGACCTCTACAAAAACTTTAAATAGAGTAGCGTTAGAATATTTCTTTGGAGCATATTATTTATTCATAAAAAAAACACATTATCAAAAAAAGTGTAAAGATATTGCCTTCATCTCGATACTTGAAGAAAGAAAAGGTTTTGAGCCTTTTTACAAAGAAAATTTAAAAAAGACTTCAGAAAAGTTAAAAAACCAATACAAAATTGATGTCGGCTCAAAATTATCAAATATTGATTATTCAAAAAATCAAAAAAAATATGACCAACTTTTAAATCATTCTGATTTTAAAGAAGTCAAGAATGAATATACCAGAACAAAAAATAAAGATTTTTTTAAATACAAAAATATTGTTCCGTGGTATTCATTATGGGATGGTCCAAACAATATCGAAATTTTATCTCGGCAAACAGAAACTTGGAATATTTACGATTCCCTATACAGGAATTTCAGCCTTTACTTGCATGGACATAAAACAATCGAAATAAATAGAATTCATAAAGATTCAAAAGGCACATTATTTACATACGCTATCGGAACCCCGTATGAATTGAATTTTATAACTTCTCCATTCATATATATATGTCATTATTTGTTTCATAAAATTTTAAATGATTACATTATCGAAAAAGATGAATTGATGATAAGATTAGATGAGGTTTTGTTAAATTATTTTAAGTACAATCCAAAAGAAGATCCATTTGATCCAATTACAAACAGTTTTAAACCATTTCCTGAATAAGCTTAAATTGGTATGGTTTCAAACTATACCTTCCTATTTTGGAGTTTGTAGTTACTACTGAAATAAGAGAAAACCGTCTCTTCGCCGAAATAAAGGTCTTGGATTATGAGTTGTTTTTCTTGAAAGAGGAAAAGATCAGGATAGTGGAAGGGAGGGTAGAGAATTTAATCAAAGACCCAGAAAAAATTTATTCAAAAAAATGAAATACTTTCCAAAATGGCTTCAGTTTATACTAGTTGTTATACTTGTAGGACCAATAATAAATTCAATTGATTATTTAGAGGAGACTTATAATGTTGATCCGTATATCAGCATAGGTATATTAGTATTTTCCGTATTTTCATTTTACCTATATTTATGGATAAAGGATATGAAACAAAAAGTAAAAGATGAAAATCAAAATTATTTAAAGAATTATTTTAATAAATATATGTATTCTCAAAAAGAGTTTGACAGAGCATTTTCAATGCTTTGGGATTTAAAGAAAGGAAAAAAGCCTGGCTTCTTTACCTACCCTCATTACAAATCACTTTATAACCACCCTATGAAATTTCGAATAATATCAGAATATGATAAATATTTTGAAGACCTACCTCAAATGGCTGAATCAGAAAGAAAAAAGCGAGCTATTGCTTTAACAGATTACGTTTTTAAACAAATGCCATGAATATATTGATAGGAATAATATTGATTATTGTAAGTTTTCTTATCAGGTCTTGGTATGGTTTGAAAAAGGGTTATCACAATCCGATTTATTGGAAACCTATTCATGCAAACATGTTAGCTAATTTTGTTGTAATTGTTGGTTCTTTTGGACTAATGATATTTGGGATAGTTCTATTGTTTGCTTAAGTCATGACAACTCCAAATGGACAATGAGAATCTGAAAGGAGTGTTTTTTTTTGTTATGTCCTTTCTATTAGTTGTAATCATACCCTGAAAGGGTCGAACTATTATCGGATAAATGACAACGAAATATGAAAATGATAAAAAGAAAAGAATTCGAGGCCATGTTCCTTCCCCATAACCAATCTGGAACACAAATCTGGGTGATTACCAAAATCAAAGAACTTCCGAAAGAAATCATTCAGTTTGCGCTTCATCTGGCAGCTCTGGACTTCATCAAATTTGTAAGAATTGATGCTGACGCAATTGCCGCTTCCAGCGAAAATTATCCCAATCGGCCTAAAGTGCCAATTACCCAAATGAACCATCCCACCGCGACAGGTATTGAGTTGCTTTACAGCTTGGAATACAAAACAGTTGATTTTTACGATATCAATT
This sequence comes from Aquiflexum sp., assembly GCF_041751335.1. Lineage (GTDB taxonomy): Bacteria > Bacteroidota > Bacteroidia > Cytophagales > Cyclobacteriaceae > Aquiflexum. The sequence goes on along the minus strand of NZ_JBGSXS010000395.1, from coordinate 315 downwards.
CAACCACCAAAGGCAATGGCGGAAAAATGGCGGCTGCCATTTTGAAAGATTTCCCTCAAGGATGGAGCCCGATTGTCTTCAATGACTGGAGTGATGGATTTTGGGATCAAATGAAAGAAAGATATAAGCATTTGGATTGGATAAATGATCCTTTTGAAGGATAGTCTCAAATAATTTAAGTTCAATCCCACCACGGTGAAGTTTATTCCCTTTAATGTTCAAGAAGCAACTGGGTGCAATTTGCATTCATATCCGAATCAAAGATGGCTTTGGTCAGGTCATTCATATAGGTGGCCATGTTGATTTGGTTGCTAT
>NZ_JBGSXS010000394.1:0-4756 GCF_041751335.1 Aquiflexum sp. | reverse complement strand
TTGGGTGTCCAACCATCTCCATGTGAAGTTGGACCATAAGGAATAGTCCCGGGAATAAACTCCTGTCTCCCATCGGGATGAAGCCACGTATCCAAATGCAAAATCTGCTGTGGGGACTGATGGCCTGAACCAACCATCCATGTCATGTCCAATGGATTACCGCCAAGGACATAATCTGCACTTGTCAAGGCCGCTCTGTAATATCTTTCCTCACCTGTGATATGGTAAAGTACCAAAGCCGGAAATACCAAAGGGGTGGTTGCCTGACCAAGAAAAGTCCTGAAGTTAGGACCAAACCCAACCCTGAAACTTCGGTTTTCGGCAGTCAAAATATATTCACTAATTGTTCTTTGTACGGCAAAATCTAAACTGCTTTGCCTGGCATTAGGATCAATATCTTCATTGGTATCCGTCAAATAAGCCCAAATAGCAAAATCCTTGTTATCATCTGCATACCTTAAGGTTGATGGCGTATTGAAATCCGCAATATACGTATCCTGATAGGCTTTTTCACCCGTGAGCTTATAGAGCCATGCTGCTGCATACATCCTGGAATTATGGTGATAGTCCACAGCAGTATCGAAATTTTCCGTTGCCCACTCATAGGCCTGAACTGCTTTTTCCAACATTTCACCACTCATCTCCTCCATACCTAACATTCTATAGCAAAATGCCAACTGTGCAGAGAGACCGGAAAAAGTAAATGTGGTCACATGATCTTCCCCGGAAATTGTCCATACCCTCACATCTTCCCATGAAGGAATGTTGTTAACTGGCTTGGTTTCAAAATCAGGATGGATCCTCGCTCCTGCTATCCCACCATTGGGACCTCTGGTCCTATCCAGGTAATCAATCAAAAATCTTGCTTCATCCAAAATATCGGGGATACCATTTCCACTTTCGGGAATATTCAATTCACCATCGATAAAATTCTCCGGTACGAGCTCAAATGCAGTCATCAAAAACCTGGGGATTTTCAAATGATTGTAATACCCATCCCAATCACCCGCATCCATATACCAACCCCAGGTTTCCAACTTAAAATCGGGAAGTAACTTTGCATAGACATCTTCTTTTCTGCCGTTTTCGGGAGAAGTGCTCAACCAGTCCATCCATCGTGAAGTGGTATATTGGAATCTCACCTGTCTGTCGTCCGGGTGCAGATTTCTTGGTCTCGTCCAATCTGTGTATTGCCTTTCAAGCGGTATTCCGCTCCGCTGATGATACAGTTGTCTGATGGCATGGTAATAGGGCTCTCTATAAATATCTTCATCCAATCTGAACGGGAAACTGCTTCCAATACCCTCGATAGCAAGTACATACTCACCGGAAACTTTGAAGTCAGAAAAATCACACTCCCAAACATCCGACATGGAAAGAAAACCCTGTTGGGGTGTTCTTTGTAGGTCAATGTATCCAGCGTTTTCCAAATCCAGTCGCTTTTGAATATTTCCCTGGAAAACTCTTTCTCCTGACTTTTGGTCAATCAAATAAAAGTCTGCTCCTGAATAAGGATCCAAATCAATCGGGCCCCCATCACCCATCCAATGGGATAGGTAAGCATATTTTACAGGAGCGGTGGATTTGAAACCAATCTGATTGGCATGAACGGCCTCAGATCGGATTTTTGTAAAATCGAAAACAAAAGAATCCTTATTGTAATTTTCTGCCAATTGGTCCAATTCAATAGTGTAGGTGAATCCCTGCTTGAGTTGAAAAGGTAAATGAAGATAAATAAAATGTTCATTGATGTAGTCATTGTCGCAAACATTGTTCACCCAATTGCAATCATTTGAAAAGTCCTTTCCTTTAGTTTTTCTACTTATTTTAATGGGTGATATTCCCCCTGCAAATTCCGGGTCATCAGAGCTGGAAATTTTGTAAGATTCTAAAACTGATGTTTTGGATACATCCAAAGGGAAGTTATAAGTAACAGTAGTATTTTGACCTTGCCTGTATCCACTATGCTCAATATAACCATCATCAAATTGGAGAACCAAAATCCGGTCATTCAATACAGATAACCGCACCCAATCTGAAGCCAAAAGATTGCCGCCAAACATGGCAAACAAGAGCCCAAGAAATGATATTTTAAAATTGAAAGGTGTTAAATTATTTGTCATCTCACCCCCCTTTTTAATTCTCCAAAATACTTTCCAATGACCAGGAAATAAAGGAAGCAAAATTATAATCCGTATAAGGATGGGAGGCGCCACTGGGCGATTTGTACCTTTGCAAGACTTTAGATATTTCAGCCAATATTTCAGAATTAGTTGGATTGGAAAGTTCCAATGCCCTCGCTGCCTGTAGTTTTACTTCATCGATGGGATGATTAAGTTTCTCAACAAGAACCTCTAGGTATTCATCATTTTGGGTTAATAAATATAGATTCTCAGCGGCAACAATCTGAACAGTAACCGATGCTGATTTCAATAAGAAAATTAACTGCTGTATAAAATTCCTTTGGTCTTCAAGAGGTAATTGCCTAAGTGCCATCAAACCCCAAAAGATCACCCCCGAATCGCTGTCTTCTAGTAAGGTGTTGATTTCATTTGGAGCGGCTTTGCCCACCATATTTGCTGCACTATAAAGTCTTTTTAAATCAAATTTCAGAGGATCATTCCGAAGGAAATAGGGGGATTTTCCATCTGCCCGTATTACCATTTCACTTTCATAAAGAAAACCCAAGTCCTTGGTTTCCATCACATAGTCCTGTAATCTCTTCCTCATCCATTCCATTTGCCCTTGATATTCTTCCTTTCCAGCCAAGTTGTTCAGTTCATAAGGATCGCTTTTGAGGTCATAGAGTTCTTCAATTGGTTTGGAACTGAACATTTTCAAACTTTCAAGGGAGAGTTTACCTGCCTGATTCAATTCTAAAAGATTTCCAAAACTTTCCTTTTCATCAGAAAAAATCACCGAAGACTGAATGTAAGGTAAATGAGGCATGAAGTGCCTGATGTATATAAACCGGTCATCTCTGACAGCCCTTGACATTTCATACATATTATCAGCCCTGCTTCTGAAAGCATAGATGTCCTTTCTAAGTTGACTTTTTCGCTGTTTTCCTAAAAAGGGAAATCCTTCCATATATTCAGGAACCGGAATATCCGCTAAGGAAAGCGCCGTGGGAACAAAATCCACAAAGCTGACCAAATCCCCAGTCTTTTCACCTGCTTTCAAGTTGCTGAGATTTTTATATTTATCAGGTATATGGACAATCAAAGGTACATTAATGCCTGTTTCATAGAGCCATCTTTTATACCTAGGCATACCAAAGCCGTGGTCAGAAAAAATGAATACAATGGTATTATCCAATAACCCATCATCTTTAAGGTTTTGAAGTATCTCCCCTACCTCATAATCAAATGCCGTAATCAGGTCATAATACCTTGTCCATAGATCCTTGAATTCCTCATTGTTTGGGTGATATGGTGGAACAGGGACCGATCGGCTTTCGTGCCTAGTCGAGTGGGGAAACAATTGCATTTCCTCTTCATATTTTTCTTTGGAATTACCTTTACCCTCATGCGTACTCTTCAATGTAAATACGCTTAAAAAGGGTCGCCCATCTTCAATTTTCCTCCAGGGTGCCTTGTCGGTTGACCAATACTCCCAAAGTCCTTTGGGATCAAAATTGTAATCGGTTTTTCCGTAAAGACTTGTAAAATACCCAGCCTCTGAAAAAAGTGTTGGTAGGGTTTTAAGTTCCTTCGGATAGGGGGTTTCCGATCTCAAATGTTGTGTTCCAATGGATGTAGCATATAGCCCGGTAACCAAAGTCGATCTTGAGGGCGAACAAATTGGTGAGACGGCAAAGGCATTTTCATAAATCATGGATTTTTTTGCCAAAGAGTCCAACACAGGAGTGATGGCATGAGGATCACCATAAAACCCAAAAGCCGGTCCGATGTCCTCCGCATTAATCCAAAGGATATTAGGCCTTTCATTATTCAATAATGAATCGTTTACTTTTAAATCGGATTTACAGGAACAAAAAATTATTGGAATTGATAAAAAGCTCAGGACAAGAATTCTTTGAATAATCCGCATATACTTAAACATTGATTTGAAAATAGATCTTCCAAAATTACCCCGTCTAACAATTAAGAAAGGAAAGGAAAATCCTAATAAGGGGGAAGATTAAACATCTAAAGAGAATTAATGAATTGAATATTAATCCATTCTAAAAAGATGTTTCTCTTTTGGCCTTTTTTTTATGGAGGTAATCCCATTATCACATGATTGATGACTGATTATCAATAAAAAAACCAAAAAATATAGTAGCAAAGAATTAATATTGAAACTGACCTTGACCATAATACTATTTTTCAAAACCATTTTTCAAAACCCATTTCACTGAGTCGACTTTTCTTCTCTGCTGGTCTTCGGTCAATTCATCCCACAGGTATAAAGGCAAACCAGCAGTTTCAAGCCCATGACTCCAGAAATAAGTTGCCTTTTCAAAAATTTTCGGATTTCCCAGAATTCTTGGATCTTTTGTCTCCGTTAAGTATTGTATTAGTTTTTTGGAAAGTTCATCCCGCACATCTTGGAATCCGGGTTTAAAGGCCAAATTGTTCAATTGATAAGGATCAGCATTTACATCATACAACTCCTCCGCAGGTCTCTTTCCGAAAGACCATTGAAAATACTGTTTATTTTGAGGATCATTTTGCTGTTGTAGTATCAGATCCTTTGTTGGACCTCCATCTACATCCCCAAAGGGCATAAGATCCCAAGCATATTGAGGATC
>NZ_JBGSXS010000393.1:0-7368 GCF_041751335.1 Aquiflexum sp. | reverse complement strand
TGGAAAAAAGCGAATTTTTCAAAGAGAAAAGTATAAATACCAATTGAAAGAATTTTGAGAAAAACACCTGTGACTTGTGAAACTACCCCACAATTGATATTGGTAATGGCATCATTTAACCGATAACTTGGATTTTTCTGGAATCTCAAAACAAGTAATTCTATCCCCATTAGGATAAAATACATCGGAATGGCAATGACAACGGGACTCAAATTCATCTTACTATCAGCTATTTGGGTTTTAACAATTGAAAGCTATGGATAAAAACCCAAAAAGGAAAAAAACAGTTTCAGAATTGCTAGGCTTTAATTTTTATATTAGCGCCCAAAATCAATTCAACTATGTATTATCGATTCGGAAAAGTATTTCATTTCTTATCAATCCTCCTTTTTATTTTTGTATTTCTCTACATCTATTCTGCTTTGCCTGACCAAGTAATCTATGAGTTTGACAATCAAGGTGGAACATCCAAGATTATTTCCAAGAACACCTTTTTTTATATTGGGATTATTCTATTTGTAGTATTAAATGTGATTTTAATTGCACCAGGAAAACTTATTGAAAATCAAGCAACTAAGAATCTTAAAAGACTTTTCCCGATCGGCGATATTTTCCGAGATTATATGTTGACCTGGATTTACAGCTTTGTGGGAATCATCAATTTTTCACTTTGCATCATGTCCTTATTTGTACATAGCATCAACAACCAAAATGAAATAAGTTCAGGAGATTTCAACTTTTTCTTTTACTTAATCCCTGTATTTTTTGTAGTTTGGATTGTTGGACTGTTTTGGATTTTGCTCCAAAAATTCAAATCCTTGCAGTCAAATTAATTAACTATAATACCTTAAATCATTACTTAAATACATGGGAGAAAACGTTCAGTATAACGAGGACAGCATCAAGTCGTTGGATTGGAGAGAACACATCAGGCTGAGGCCAGGAATGTATATCGGGAAACTTGGAGATGGCAGTGCACAGGACGATGGTATATACGTTTTGGTCAAGGAAGTACTTGACAACAGTATCGATGAACACATGATGGGCTACGGCCGCACGATTGACATCAAGATATCAGAACACAAGGTAGAAGTGAGGGATTATGGACGCGGGATTCCTTTGGGAAAAGTGATAGACTGTGTCTCCAAAATTAATACGGGTGGAAAATATGATTCAGGTGCCTTTCAAAAATCAGTTGGGTTGAACGGTGTGGGTACCAAAGCTGTCAATGCGCTTTCTGATTATTTCAAGGTTCAATCCTATAGAGAAGGCGAAACCAAAGTTGCGGAATTCGAAAAAGGCATCCTAAAAGAGGATAGAAAAGTAGAAAAATCATCCGAAAGAAACGGAACTAAAATCAATTTCATTCCTGATGCCTCAGTTTTTAAAAATTACCATTTTATACCTGAGTACCTTGAAAACCAAATCTGGAATTATGCTTTCCTGAATGCAGGGTTGACCATCAATTACAATGGCAAGAAGTTTTTCTCCGAAAGAGGTTTGTACGACCTGTTGATGCGGAAGGTTGATGAAGACAGTACGCGCTATCCTATCATTCATCTCAAAGGGACTGATATTGAAATGTCCATGACCCATAGCAACCAATATGGGGAAGAATACTATTCCTTTGTCAATGGGCAGTTTACCACACAAGGTGGTACCCACTTGGCAGCTTTTAGGGAAGCGATTGTCAAAACCATTAGGGAATTTTATAAAAAGGATTATGATGCTTCTGATATCCGTCAAAGTGTGGTTGCTGCCATTGCTGTACGGGTTCAGGAACCTGTTTTCGAATCCCAGACCAAAACCAAATTGGGTTCGCAGAGCATTGGACCTGATGGACCAACATTAAGAACCTTTGTCAATGACTTTGTCAAAACTGCACTCGACAATTACCTCCACAAAAATCCTACAACTGCAGATGCCTTGCTGAAGCGTATTCTGCAATCAGAGAGAGAAAGAAAGGAAATATCTGGTATCAAAAAATTAGCCAATGAAAGGGCTAAAAAAGCCAATCTTCATAACAAGAAACTGCGGGATTGCAGGGTGCATTATGATGACCCAAAGGCTAATGAGGAAGCAAAAAATCAGACCATGCTTTTCCTTACAGAAGGTGATTCTGCATCCGGTTCAATCACTAAATCGAGAGATGTGCAGACTCAGGCAGTTTTTTCCCTTAGAGGCAAACCACTGAACTGTTACGGCATGACCAAAAAGGTGGTGTATGAAAATGAGGAATTTAACTTACTTCAACATGCCCTGAATATAGAAGATGGGATTGAAAATCTGCGTTATAGAAAAATAGTAATTGCTACAGATGCTGATGTGGACGGGATGCATATCCGTTTGCTGATCATGACTTACTTCCTACAATTTTTCCCAGATTTGGTAAAAAACGGCCACCTGTTTATATTGGACACACCGCTCTTTAGGGTAAGGAATAAAAAGGAAACCATCTATTGCTACACCGACGAAGAACGACAGCGGGCCATCCATAAGCTGGGTAAAACAGCCGAAATCACTCGATTTAAAGGTTTGGGAGAGATTTCCCCGGGGGAATTCGGTAAATTCATTGGAGAAGAAATCCGTTTGGATCCCATTATTCTCAAAAAGGAAACAAAGATTGCCGACCTTTTGAGTTTCTATATGGGCAAAAATACCCCTGACCGACAGGTTTTTATAATCGACAACCTGAAAATAGAAAAAGACATTGTCCATGATGACCCAAGTGTCAATCAAGCAGCTGTAGAGGAGGAAAGTGAAGCAGCTTAGGAAGAACTTTCAGGTTAGACCTTTGAGGTTTTTTCAAAACCTCGAAGGTCTTGATCTTTAAGGATGATTAAATCCTCGAAGCAAATAGACCTGTCAGGTTTTTGAAACCTGACAGGTCAAAAGACACCCAATAGCTTAAGAGTGGTAGATTAATATATTTATAATAATTTCACAAACAGTGAAATCATTACCATTATTTCACTTTATATGAAATATTATGTTTACTTCCTTTTATAGAAATTGATCAGCGAACGCATGATATCTATCCTATTTTAAATTTGGAAAAGCATTGAATTTACCCTTCTTCCTACTTCGGTCTTCGGACTTCTGTCTAATGCCAAAAAAACGAACTTTAATGGCACCAAAAGGGATCAACAAAATACATCAACATTAAATGAGCGAAATTAACAATACCCCGGAAGAAAATGACGAAACCCTGCACGAGTCCCTCCCTGTAACAGGGATGTACAAAGACTGGTTTTTGGATTATGCTTCTTATGTGATTTTGGAAAGGGCCGTGCCTGCCATTGAAGATGGTCTGAAACCCGTGCAGCGCAGGATTCTTCATGCCATGAAGGAAATGGATGATGGCCGCTTCAATAAGGTAGCCAACATTATCGGCCAATCCATGCAATACCATCCACATGGTGACGCCTCTATTGGTGATGCCATCGTAAACCTTGGTCAAAAAGAACTGCTGATAGAAACCCAAGGCAACTGGGGAGATATCCGTACAGGTGATGGGGCTGCAGCCTCACGTTATATTGAAGCCAGGCTTTCAAAATTTGCTTTGGAGGTAGTTTTTAATCCCCAAACCACCGAATGGCAATTGTCTTATGATGGCAGAAAGCGTGAACCGATTACTTTACCGGTTAAATTCCCATTACTGCTTGCCCAAGGAGTAGAAGGAATTGCCGTAGGATTATCCACAAAAATACTTCCCCACAACTTTATAGAACTGATAGAAGGCTCGATTCAGATCCTGAAAGGGGAGAGGCCTTACCTGCTTCCAGATTTCCCAACAGGCGGACTTGCGGATTTTTCGGAATATAATGAAGGACATAGAGGAGGCCGTGTCAAGGTTCGTGCAAGGATTGAAGAAGAGGATAATAAAACCTTGTTAATCAAAGATATACCGTATGGAACTACTACTAATTCTTTGATCGAATCCATCATCAAAGCCAATGACAAAGGCAAGATCAAAATCAAAAAGGTGGTGGACAATACCGCAAAGGATGTAGAGATACAGATTCAATTGGCACCGGGACAATCTCCTGATATGACCATAGATGCACTTTACGCATTCACTGACTGCGAGGTCAGCATTTCACCAAATGCCTGTGTGATTATTCAGGATAAGCCTGTTTTTCTTTCGGTCAACGACATTCTCCAATACAATACCAAGCAGACAAAAGAGCTTCTCAAAAGAGAGCTTGAAATCCGAAAGGGAGAATTGATGGAAAAACTCCTTTTCTCTTCCCTGGAAAAGATTTTTATTGAAAACAGAATTTACAGGGATATTGAGGAATGCGAAACTTGGGATGCAGTTATTCAGACGATTGATAAGGGTTTAGAGCCATTTAAACCAGAATTTTACAGGGAGATTACCACAGAGGACATTGTCCGTCTGACGGAAATCAAAATAAAAAGGATCTCAAAATTTGATGCATTCAAGGCGGATGAACTGATGTATAAGCTTCAGGAAGAATTGAAAGAAGTCAATTACAACCTGAAGCATCTGACAGATTATTCCATCAAATATTACCAGAACCTTTTAGGCAAATATGGAAAAGGCAGAGAGCGGAAAACTGAAATCAGGGCATTTGATACCATTCAGGCTACTGTCGTCGCAGCAAACAACGCCAAATTGTATGTGAACAAGACTGATGGTTTTGTGGGATATGGACTCAAGAAAGATGAGTTTGTGTGTGACTGTTCAGACTTGGATGACATCATAGTAATTCGAAAGGATGGAGTTTGTGTGGTGACAAGAATACAGGAGAAAGGCTTTGTAGGTAAAGACATCCTGCATGTGGCTGTATTCCGAAAAGGAGATGAACGGATGGTATATAATCTGATTTATCTAGACGGAGGTTCTGGAAAAGCCATGGTGAAAAGATTCCAGGTTTTGGCAGTCACTAGGGACAGGGAATATGACCTGACAAAGGGCACTAAAGGTTCCAAAACGCTTTACCTGACCGCCAATCCAAATGGAGAGGCAGAGATTGTCACTGTTTACCTGACCCAAGGAGCGAAAGCAAGGGTCAAAGTCTTTGACTTTGATTTCAGTACCATAGAAATCAAAGGACGTGCTGCCGGTGGCAATATACTGACCAAATATCCTGTAAGGAAGATCCAATTGAAAATGGAGGGAGTTTCCACCTTGGGAGGCCTGGATATATTTTATGATCCATCCATTGGAAGACTCAATACGGACCAAAGAGGTAAAAAAATCGGAAATTTTCTGGGCGAGGACAGGATAGTTGTATTCTATAAAAACGGAGATTATGAACTGACCACATTTGAACTGACCAATCGATATGAGTCGGGCAATGTGTTATTGATCGAGAAATTTGATCCTGAAAAGATTTTATCAGCCATTTATTATGATGGGGCCGGTAAGACGTTCTTTGTCAAACGTTTTCTGATCGAAACCACTTCTGTCAACAAAAAATTCAATATTATCTCTGACCATAAGCAATCCTATCTTAAATTGGTTTCCACTGAAAAACAGCCTCAGGTAAAAGCCCTGCTACAAAAAGGCAAGGATCAGGAAGAACAGGAATACGATTTGGATATGTTGATTGATGTCAAAGGTTGGAAAGCCATAGGAAATAAACTCTCCTCCCATCAAGTTATAGAAATCAATCTGATACAAGCAGAACCAAAAAATACCGAAGACAAAGAAACATCATCCCAAATAGATTCCTCTGAAACCGATGAAGATCTGGAAATAGGTTCTACCGTCGAATTCAAGATCAAAAAAGAAGATGAGGATAAGGACCAGTTGGGGTTGTTTTAGGGTTTTTGGAATTATGGTTGGGATCTGACCGAAGCGAAGATGGCGAGAACGAAGTTATTCGATATAAGGTAGAAATATGGTTGAAATATAATTGAAATATAGTTGAAATTCTATTGAAATAGTAACCTCGAAAAAATCCTTAGAGCGAAACCAATTATGGAAATAGAGAAAATAGGAGTGAAGCGACGTTTCTGTGATCATGCCAACTTCCGTCTCCCGTCTTCGGTCTTCCGTTTCCAACATCCGTCATCCGTCATCCGACATAAAACAACCAAGTAAACAGCATCACTTCCAACAAAACCAAACCTCCATGACCCTCGAAATCCTCCTCCGTTATATCCACTTTATCAGCATTTTTGCGATAGTGGGTTCGCTTGTGGCTGAGCATCTGTTGTTGAAGAAGACGTTGACACGGGCTGAAATCGATCGATTGTCCAAAGTGGATGGGGTTTATGGTTTGGCAGTTTTGGTGCTTTTGGCAGCAGGCTTAACCCTTTGGCTTGGGGGCTATGGTAAGCCAACAGAATTTTACGGCAATAACCCGATATTCCATACCAAGTTGGCCTTGATAGTGATCTTAGGTATCCTTTCCATTTATCCGACAGTATATTTTATCAAAAATAGGAAAGGAGATCCTGCTGAAATCCTTACTGTACCAAAATCGATTTTTTGGATGTTGCGGTTTGAGCTACTATTGTTGTTGATTATCCCCTTTTTGGCTGGTATGATGGCAAAGGGGATTGGGGTTTAAGGGGGAGATTAAGTCTAGTACTAGTCCCATCGGGTCAAACGATATCCCCAAGTCCAGACCGAAAAATCGGTCGTGCCTACAGCACTTTGTTTCCACATCATTCCAGCTTTTCCATGGATTGAAATCTATGGTTAGTACATCGTTCACTCCTACGGAGCTATGGAATTCAAGCGAATAACTATTACAAAACTGTTGCATAATCAAACCCCAAAATCACAAAACCTGCCTTAACTGAATCACCGCCCCCAGTCCCATAAGGACGACCGACATACTAACCGTAGGTTTCAACCTACGGACCTCCTGTGACCAAATAACCCATAAGTCCCGTAGGAACGGCCGATATACATAAACCAAAAAACAGCGAATTGGTAGTGTCTTTAACCTAATCATTATATGGAAAGCCAATGTATTCTGAACTGATAGAGCAGGTGAAAAGGCCAAGATTCTTATTTTGTAAAAACTGACCATTGTAATTAAATAGTCGTAAATTTGAAGTAAGTGTTGTACTAAAGGATAAGTTAATCTTCTCATGAAGTCTTACATCTATTATATCTAGAGAATAGATAGTTTTTTTATTTCTAAATACAAATCGAAATTAAGAAGAAATGGATTATAAAAATGATTTGGCCGAGGCTAATAGAAAAATCGAATTCCTATACTTGGAAAAAGAAAAGAGAGCAGGGGAGTTGTATTTAGCCAACTTAGAGCTAATCTTCCAAAACGAGGAAAAGAAAAAACGGGCTGATGAACTGGTTTTAGCCAACTTGGAATTGGTCTTTCAAAACAGTGAAAAGAAAAAAAGGGCAGATGAATTGGATATTGC
>NZ_JBGSXS010000392.1:0-5342 GCF_041751335.1 Aquiflexum sp. | reverse complement strand
ACTCGAAGTCATGGCATAACTAAGATTAACAAATTCAAAAATTTCTAAAAAATATGGGCAGAATTCTTGTGTTATCCATCATTTGCATTCTAAGCTTAGGTTTCCCCGGTTTTTCTCAAAATGACCAACCCAATATTATTTTCATTCTGACAGATGATCAAAGATGGGATGCCTTGGGATTTGCAGGAAACGATTTAATCCATACTCCTGAAATGGACAGGCTTGCTGCGGAAGGGGTATTTTTTGAAAATGCCTTTGTAACCACGCCAATATGTGCAGCGAGTAGGGCCAGTATTTTAACGGGAACTTATGAGAGAACACATGGCTATACTTTTGGGCAAGGGGAAATCAAACAACCATTTATTGATCAATCCTATCCTGCAGTGATGAGAAAAAGCGGATATCATACTGGCTTTTTCGGGAAATTCGGTGTCAATTATTCCGGTTTTGAAGGGCTGTTTGATATTGGTGAGAATTACGACAGGTTGGACCGCTACAAAGATAGAAGAGGTTATTTCTATAAAACACTCGGGATGGATACAGTTCATTTGACCCGCTATACGGGCCAAAAAGCAATTGAGTTTATCCGCCAAGCTCCCCAAGAAAAGCCATTTATGCTTTCTTTGAGTTTCAGTGCCCCGCACGCCCATGATCCGGCGGAAGAGCAATATTTTTGGGAGAAGGAATTTGATTCATTGTATGCATCACAACATTTTCCTAGACCTCTTTTAAGTGATCGGGAATATTTTGATGCGCAACCCGTCTATGTTCGGGAAGGTGAAAACCGTAACCGTTGGCATTGGAGATTCGACACCGAGGAAAAATACCAAAGGAGTTTGAAGGGATACTTCAGGATGATTTCGGAAATTGATCATGAAATTGGGTTGATAAGAGAGGAGTTACTAAAACTGGGAAAGGACAAAAATACAGTTATCATTTTTATGAGCGACAACGGCTATTTTTTGGGAGAACGTCAACTGGCCGGAAAGTGGTTGATGTATGATAATTCCCTACGGATTCCCATGTTCATCTATGATCCAAGATCCGTCCAAGGCCGAAAAGTAAAAGACATGGTTTTGAATATTGATATAGCCCCGACTCTTTTTGATCTTGCCGGTCTTGAAATTCCAAAATCCTGGCAAGGCCTAAGTCTAGCCGGATTTTTAGAAGAAAACAGTCCTGATTTTGAGCGGGAAGATTTTATATGCGAACATCTTTGGCAGGTGGATATTATAGCGCCAAGCGAAGGTCTTAGAACAAAAGATTGGAAGTATTTCCGTTACATCAATGATCCTCAGCATGAGGAATTGTATGATTTAAAATCAGATCCTTTAGAAAAGAATAACCTTGCCTTGAATCCTGCATTTCAAGACCAGTTAACAGAAATGAGACGAAAATTTGAGGATAGAGAAAAGGAATTGAGAAAATAACCCATTTCAATCCTTGCCAACTTCATTTAAGATTCTTCAACCATTGATCAACCCTTTCATTAAAATCCTCCAGGTTCTCCCAATGGAAAGCATGGCCGCTTTGGAGGTAGATATGCAGTTTGGAATTGGGGATGGCTCCGGCAACTTCCTTGGTCATCCAAACAGGAGTAAACGCATCTTCCTCACCTCCCAAGACAAAAGTCGGGCATTGAATCTTTGCCAGATCAACTAAAACAGAATGGGAAACACATGCGGCGGCCTGACCCTCCAGCCCGATCAATGGCTGTGGATTGGGATCCAAGGCTGCGTTTTTGCGGTCTTCCAACAAGCCTGTATGAATATCTTCATCATCCCAAGACCGTTTTGAAAAAATCAACAACTGAATATACACACTGAATTCCTCAGGTTTTAACCTTGCCTTACAATCTCTCATGTGCTGAAAAATAGCCTTGGCTGTATTGTCACATCTGGCCCAAGGACACATCAGTATCATGGCTTTGACCCTTGTCGGAAAATGGATGGCCATCTGTTGCGCGATGATGCTACCCATCGAAACCCCGACCACCTTTACAACCCCCAAACCCAAATAATCCAAAACCCCAATACAATCCTGCGCCATCTGATGAGAAGTATAGGGTCCTTCAGGTTTGTCGGATTTACCGACACCCCGGTTGTCCACCAAGATACAGCGAAAAGATTTTGCCCAATGGGCCACATGTTTTTCCCATACCAATCCTGGTGCTGTGATGCCCATAATCAGGAGCAGCGGTTCTCCCGAACCTCTTTCTTCGAAGTAGATATTGATTCCGTTGGTGTTTATTGTAGGCATGTTTTTCTATTTTTTTTATAATGGTCAAATATAATTTAACCTATTTTACCACTATACAAATCCGAGATAGGAAAAATAAGATCATAATCATTCCAGTTAAGATTACCTTCTATCAGACTGAAATTTGAAAACTTTTTTTCGTCAAGATACTTTTTAATTGAAGGATGTACAGATTTAGATAAAAATGGTTTAAAGTCGACAAGTTTTTCATTACCATCACTGAATTTTATCCTTATCGCAAAATCTGAAAGATATTTCGCTGATTCGATCCTTAATTCTTCAAAAACTGATTCGTGTTCCGAATAATCAATTAATATTTTCATGATAATCGTTTTGTGATTTTTTCAAATTTAACATCCTTATGATAAACAAAATAGTCAATCCATCACTTCCCATCCTTCATAAGATTATCGAGGTGAAGTATCTTATAAGGATCAGGAAATGATAAATACAAGCATAAAAAGGACCTCTAGAGATTCCTCGTGCCTCGGAATGACGCCCACCTTGATGTCATTCCCCTTTCTGTAAATGCCAATTTTATCCACTCGGAATGACGTCTCCTTTTTTTCTCGGTTCCCTGAAATTCTTCTTGGCAGGCATTGGTTCTCGTATCTTGGGTCTAGTTCCTCACTTCTCGTTTCTCGCCTCTCGCTTCTAAACCAGCCCCGGCACTAATACCTCATTCACCCACTTCCCATCATGTAGCGTTACAAAATCCGGATCTTCCAAAGCTTCTTGTCCTTCATCCTCGCAGATAATCCAACCTGCATATCCAATATCTTTCAGCCATTGGGTAATGCCTAGCAGGTCCACTTTCCCATTTCCCATCAGGGCAAACTCAGGATTTCCGTCCCAATCTTTGTAATGCACATGGTTGATGATGGATTGATATTCCTTCATTTTGGCCAGAGGGTCCATGCCGCCGTTGATGATATGCCCGAGATCAGGGCACCAACCTGTAACCGAAAGGTCTAAACCTTCAATTATCACTTTATAATCTTCTTCTGTTCTCGTAATCGAGGTGTGCGGTGAATTGGGATGGAAACTGCTATCCACTCCTTTTTCTTTAGCCCTTCGGGAAACTGCGTTTACAATATCAGTTAGACTTTTTCTTCTTTGAACGAGGTCATGACGACCCGTGGGAATTTGAACAGTACAAAGCACAGAACCAGGAAATCTCTTGAGCAAATCTATCGCATTGTCAGCCACTTTCCTTTCTTCATCAGTTTCGCTTGCACCGTTCCAGTCCAAGGCCAAGGCAACAGCAGCCAGTTCTATGCCCTGTTCCTTGAGTTTTTCCTCCAACAAAACCGGATCTGAAAGTTTTCCCATCCAGGAAAAAATGGGCTGGATTCCTGTAAATCCCGCTTTGGAAATGATCTCGATCATATGACCCAATTGATCCCTGTAAGTTTCTCCGTTGTTGTTCATATACCAGGTATAAACCTCAGCGCCGAACTTGAATGGTAGTTTTTTCATCTATATTTAATTGGATGGTTTTAGGTTTATTACTTTTCTCGCATCTGCTCCACTTCATGGATTTCTATGGGTAAATGCCCACCCAATAGCTTTGCTCCTGTTTCTGTAATTAGGTATCCGTCTTCAACCCGAATACCTCCAAAATCCTGGTATTGGGCAAGTTTTTCGTAGTCAATATAATCACTGTGCAGGTTTTCTTTCTGCCACTGTTCAATCAGTTGAGGGATAAAATAAATTCCAGGTTCTATGGTGATGACAAAACCTTTTTCCAGTGCTTTGCCCAATCGCAGAGATTTCAGACCAAATTGACTGCTTTTTTTGAGCTCATCGGTGTAGCCCACATATTCCTCTCCCAAATCTTCCATATCGTGTACATCAAGACCCATCATATGGCCCAAGCCACACTGAAAAAACAAAGCATGGGCTCCCTGATCCACCGCCTCATCAAGATTGCCTTTCATTATCCCGAGTCCTTTTAAACCTTCCGCCAGCTTCCTACAGGCCAAGAGGTGAACATCCCTGAAAATTATCCCCGGTTTTAGTGCTTTGACAGCGGCTTTGTATGCATTGAGCACAATCTGATAGATTTCCCTTTGACTATCGGAAAAGCTGGATCCTACCGGAATTGTACGGGTAATATCCCCAGCATAATGCATGGCAGATTCCGCACCAAAATCCCCTAAAAGCATTTTACCGGCTGTAAGGGGATTGGAGTAATTATGGTTGTGCAGAATTTGTCCGTTGATGGTAATGATGGGAGGAAAGGATACATTACCTCCCAAGGAAAGGGCTTCTCCTGTCACCAGGCCAAGAAGTTGAAATTCTTTCATTCCTGATTTGGCTCCAAGCATCAATTTTTTGTGCATGCTTACGCTGATATTCACCGCCTTTGAAATTTCCAGGATTTCTTCCTCTGACTTGATGGATCTCAATGAGACAACAGCCTTGATGAAATCCACTGAAACTAAGGAAGAAATTTCATGAAGGGATGTGTTGAGCAAGCCTCCCAACTTTTGAAGATTTTCAGGCCGGTAAGGAGGTAGGAAATGGATTCGCCGATCAGACACAGAAGCCAAAAACTTGGTGATTTCACTTTTGGATTTAGTTTTTTCTACCCCAACCATCATTGCCAAGTCTGAAATAGGGGGATGTTCCCCCTGCCAAATAGTTTCTACAGTAGTCAAATTATCCCCAAAAATGATCTCTATATCCTGATCAATATCAATCACTGCCGTTAGCCCCGCCATATCCAAACCAAAAAAATAAAGGAAAGTACTGTCTTGCCTAAAAGGATACCAGTTGTCTTTGAAGTTCATACTGCTTTCTTCATTCCCTAAAAATAGGAGCACACCGGAACCCATTATTTTCTTTAATCGCCCCCTGCGTTCTTTATAGGTATTTGTTGAAAAGATTTTGTTCATGTTTTAATAATTATACCTATGTTAAAGTCGCAGTTAATTTCGTGGAATAAATATTAGAATATTGATTGATATTCGATATTGACGGATATTAAGCTCATTACCAGAATGACGGCTGCTTTTCTTCCGTCTTCGGTCTTCCGTCTTCCGTCCTAACTAAATAGCTTTGGTGCTCAACGCCCAAAA
>NZ_JBGSXS010000391.1:0-2707 GCF_041751335.1 Aquiflexum sp. | reverse complement strand
ACCATCCATACAGAAAACATAGAACAGGAAGATGCCTTAAAAGCTTTTGCCAAGGCGCTCAAAATCAAGTTTGAAGTAGCTAAGGAAAGTCCTTATGACCCTGACTTCGTAGAGAAAATAAAGGGTGATAAAGACATAGCTGAAGGAAAAGGCATAAAAATGACCGTAGAAGAATTAAAGGCCTTATGCAAATAGAGCTAAAACTCAAAGCAAAAACCCAATTACAATACTTTTTTTATGTGCATTTCTTATTTTAGTATATTTGAACATTAGATAAAATTCCTATGGTAGATTTGATTAAAGATAATAAGGAAGCATTAATAAAGCTTTGCCAAAAATATGACATCCAAATCATGTATGTTTTTGGGTCAGCCACTTCTGACCAATTTAATGAATCCAGTGATGTGGATATTTTAATTTCATTTAATGAAATCCCGATTGAGAAATATACAGATAATTATTTTGGCCTCCATGATGAATTGGAGCAGTTATTTGGCCGAAAAGTTGACCTGATTACTGAAAGATCTTTGAGTAATCCATATTTCATTAAAGGAGTGGAAGAAACTAAGATGTTACTTTATGCAGCATGATGCCAAAAAACATCTCTTGGACATTTCCACTTCAATTGATTCAATTAACGATTTTATTGGAGATAAACGAAATTTCAATGAATATGAATCAAATAAGCTAATTCGTAGGGCCGTAGAAAGAGAATTGGAGATTATTGGCGAAGCTACCAATCGTATTCTAAAAATTGATAAAGATATTGATATTTCCAATGCACGGAGAATTGTTAACTTAAGAAACTGGGTGATTCATTCTTATGATAATGTTGACAATATTATTATATGGGGAATTATTTCTAAAGATCTCCCCCTCCTTAAAAATCAAGTTAATTTTCTACTTGAAAAATCTTAATTCTAAAATCTACAATCAAAAAACCCCTACTTGGAGAAGGATAACCTTTGGTTTCCCTATTTTTTTAAGGTAATCGGAAGTAACCACTCCAGCATATACTAACCAAATTACAGTTGGAAATATACCTCAAAATCACTAACATTCCTTTTCAATAATCCACTTTCAACAGGTAATTTATTATGCTAAGATCAGTAAATATAGCCTATTACAGAAAGGAGGACTGGATACGGTTTCTGAAATCTATAGATGACAGGAAAAGTATGCATGACACTTGGGAAGAATGGCACGCGGCTTTTTTAAATACCAAAAAAGAGCTGATTTTAAATGGGTTTATTGTAAAGGATGTAATTATTGAAATAGAAGAATTAAAAGAGTATTGCAGAAAAAAAGGCATTAAAAATGACGGCAAAGCTCGCTTCACGTTCGTATCAGGTCGATAATTTGCATCTAGGAGCAGTATAGATTTTCAGTGGAGGCTAGGTATAGTTTGCAATTACACCGATCTATCTCTTCCAATTTACAAATAAAAAATACCTTTCATGAAAACACATCAACCCAGATCGGTGATGACTAAAATCTTAAATCTAAAATCTAAAATGACAAGGCTACTTCTTCCGCTCTATAGTATACCTCACCAATCCTTCTAAAGAAGTCTTGTATTCAGATTCAGGAAAAGTGTTCAGGATTTCGAGGGCTTCGTCAAAATATTGGGTCATGACTTTATTAGCATAATCAAGTCCACCTGATTTTTTGACAAAATCGATGACTTCATTGACAGATTTTTTATCCTCATTTCGATTTCGGACAAGATATATGATTTTCTTTTTGTCCAGCCAAGAAGCATTATTCAAAGCATAAATCAAGGGTAAAGTCATCTTTTTTTCCTTGATATCTATACCGACAGGTTTGCCGATTTCATCTTCTCCGTAATCAAAAAGATCATCTTTGATCTGAAATGCCATCCCCACCTTTTCACCAAAAGTTCGCATCTTTTCAATCAATTCAGCATTTGCCCCCGAAGTGGCAGCACCAACTGCACAACAGGAAGCGATCAAACTAGCAGTCTTCTGTTTGATGATGGTATAATAGACCTCTTCAGTGATATCAAGTTTCCGTGCTTTGGCTATTTGAAGCAATTCCCCTTCAGACATTTCCCTAACAGCATTAGATACTATTTTTAGCAAATCAAAATCACCATTGTCTACACTCAAGAGCAAACCTCTTGAAAGCAAATAATCCCCAACCAATACCGCAATCTTATTTTTCCATAAGGCATTGACCGAAAAGAATCCCCTCCTGTAGTTCGAATCATCCACCACATCATCATGGACCAAGGTCGCAGTGTGCAACAGTTCAATCAGCGCCGCGCCCCTGTATGATGCTTCTGTCATTTTTCCACTGACCCCTGCAGTCAAAAATACAAACATCGGACGCATCTGCTTGCCTTTCCTTCGGACAATGTAATTGGTAATATGGTCGAGCAACTTGACCTTACTTTTCATAAAGTCACGGAATTTCTTCTCGAATTCCTCCATCTCCGTGGCTATGGGTGCTTGTATCTGTTTGAGGTCAGGCTTCATAAACAATTGTGGTGCAATAATACGATGGATTCACAGTAGGACAAAACCTAGTCTGAATAAATAACACGATAATGGGTTAATTTGCTTTTTATCCTATTCCAAAAAAATCAACCTCAAGTCCATTTTTTTATATCTTTGTTTTTTACGTAACTCTAAAGACACTTGGCAGAAAATTATATCAAGCATAAATATGATCCGATTCTTCCCAA
>NZ_JBGSXS010000390.1:0-4322 GCF_041751335.1 Aquiflexum sp. | reverse complement strand
ACAGAAGCCCTTAAAAAAAGTATTGATATAAAAAGCTCCCAAGTAGCCTCAAGCCATCCCGGGCAAATCAATGCAGAAATGAAGGGAATCATCCGTTCCATTTGCGCCAATCCATTTGAGGGCGAAATGAAAAAAATGTACTTGGAGATCAAGACATTGGAACTGATAAGCCTGCAGATTTACCAACTTGGAAATCTGAATAGGATTGAGAAATTTGCTGACAGAAAACATCATGACCTGGCTTATGCCGTCAAAGATTTTTTGGAAATCGATATTTCAGCTACATGGACTTTGGATGATCTGGCCAAAAAATTCGGAACCAATATTCAGACCCTCAAGACATCCTTTAAATCAGCATTTGGTACAGGGATTTTTTCTTACTACCAACATTTGCGCATGGACCATGCCCTGGCCCTACTCAGAGATCAAAAACTCAGTATTGTGAAAGTTGCTGAATGGTTGTCCTACAGTCATCAAAACCACTTTTCAATTGCCTTCAAAAAGCATTTCGGCTTCCCTCCCTCAGAAGCACTAAAAAGGTGATTTTCTTTATCCCTTTTATCAGAACCGATTAAATATGTCGCCATAATCTAAATTTCAGGCATCGTCAACTTCCCGCTTCCACCTTCTATATCATCGGTGTCACGTCCTGATATTACTTGACACTATTTGATTATTTTTAATATCGTCCGTGCCTTCGGCACTTAATGATCCAAACCTAACCTTTAATCCCGGCAATAAATTACCGGGCTATAATTTCGGTCATGCCTACGGCATTTTTAATCCTAAGTTTGAACTGTCAAATCATTTCCTTCTGTGTCTCGCTTTGTGGCTCTTGGTTCTAATCTCTCGCCTCTTGTCTCTCGCTTCTTCATCCCACTTCACTACCCACTTCCAAACATATTTCCTTCCACGTATAAATGCTTTCCTTTTTCGTATAAACCTGATTTTGTTAAGGTTGTAGCTTTGCTTTATAAATTTTAACCACGGTTAAAAAAAGAAAAATGGCAATCAATTATCGAACTTTTACAATGAAAACACTCAAGCAAATTTCAGAAACAGAATTATTTTTAGGGTGCCAGGAAAAAAACCCGGCCATGCAAAAGGAGCTCTATGAAAGATATTCCCCAAAAATGTATGCACTTTGTCTAAGATATGTCCAAGAAACCGCAACTGCCGAGGATATTCTCATAGTAGGTTTTATGAAAGTTTTTGACCGCATCCATCAGTTCAGAGGAACGGGGAATTTTGGCGGCTGGATCAGGAGAATTATGGTCAATGAATGTCTGATGTATCTCGAAAAAGCGAAAAACCTATACAAGGAAATAGGTTTGGATGGCCTTCTGCCGGCTCCCATTCATTATCAGCCTTCGGATGAATTGGCCGTGGAGGACCTGATGAAATTGATAAATAGTCTTCCAAACGGATACAGAACTGTTTTCAACCTGTATGCTATAGAGGGATTTTCCCATCATGAAATTGCCCAAAAGCTGCATATCAGTGAGAATACCTCGAAATCCCAATTGAGCAGGGCCAGGGCCCATCTCCAGAAAATGCTCAATATCAGACCAATGGAGCAAAACACAAGATTGATGTCAGCCTAGGTTATTTTGGTTTTTCCATAAAACCGTTACAATTTGATCTTTATACAAACTGAACAACTATGACCCTTGAACACATAGCGCTCTGGACGGACAACCTGGAAAATCTGAAAGACTTTTATTGCCTGAATTTCGGCGGAAAGACCAATTCTCTTTATCTCAACCAAAAGACCGGATTCAAAAGCTACTTTATCAGCTTTTCAGGAGGTGCCAGATTGGAAATCATGGAGATGGATGGAATTCCATCCAACCTTAATGACAGAAAGACCAAACAGCACCTTGGATTAATCCATCTGGCATTTGGCACCGAATCTAAGGAAGAGGTGGATGCAAAAGCCATGGAGCTTAAGGAAGCAGGTTATGAAATTCTCAGAGGTCCCAGAACAACCGGCGACGGGTATTATGAATTCGAAACATTAGATCCAGATGGAAATAGGATTGAAGTGACTTTCAAATTATAATCCAGTATACCTGAAAACATGAATTTTTCACTCCTCAGCCCAAAGTTTTCTTCCCCTCTTGACCTTTCAACAGTGGTAAAACTAATATCCTCAAAGCCTAAGGTTCAGGAACTGGCTTTGAATTTTTCGGATGTAAACTTTGGTGAATTGGACTGTAAAGTTTTGGCTACATCCAGCTTGTCCCTTTTGTTTGGAAACATCCAATTGCAACCCAACATCAAGCTAAAAACTGATATGCCTGAAAACAGTGTCAACTTCCCATTTTTATTGGAAGGGGAAATTACTTCTGGTTTTTACAGCTATCCCCAAAAACAGTTGCTTACTGCAAATTCACACAATGCCATTCATTTGACCCACGCAGAAGGGGAACATCAGCTGCCCCTGGGGAAGGTTAAAACTTTTCACATCAACCTCAATTCAACTTATTTCTTTGAAACTTTTTGCTCAGAGGACAAGATCACAGAAGCTTTGAAAAACAGCATTGGTATTAAAAAGCATTTTGGATACGCTCCCTTAGTAGCATTGAAAAGGTAATTTCCTTTTTTGAATCTCCCTCTTGCATACCAATGACAGATTTGTTGAAAGCTGAGAAATTAATGCTTAGTCCTACCATCAATTGCCTCTCGCTTTAGCGGGAGGGAAAAAGAGGCTGAATATACCCCTGGCTTTAGCCAAAAATTATCGCTTACCTTATATCCTAAGTTTCTATTTTGGCTAAAGCCGATTGATATTTACATTGATTCATGAATGGGCTAAAGCCGCATTCCTATTGATATAAACTAAATCAAGATGTCATTATTTTTTGTTGAACATTTTGAAAAAATTTGGGACCACCAATGACGCACCACCTCTTCCTTTATCCTTTATCCCTTCTCCTTAATCCTTACTTCCTTCCCTACTCCCCTAATTCTCCATATTTCCTTCTCCATATAAAACCATTCCTTTCCCGTATAACACTGATTAAGTTCAGGTTGTAGTTTTGCCATATCTATTTTAACCACAATTTAATAAAAGAAAAATGGCAAAGACCAATCAAATTATCGAAAGCAAAACCTATGGCGACAAAGCCAAGTTTTTGGTCACCGCAGCGGACTCCAAGGGAGAAGTGCTTAGGGTGCAGGCATGGATCAAATCCGGGGCAGAAGGCCCTCCGGAACACTACCATCCGGTACAAAGTGAATCCTTTGAGGTGATCAAAGGACAGTTAAACATGATTTATGAGGGAAAGGAAATGGTATTGCTGCCGGGGGAAAAAATCACCGTCGCACCGAATGCCCTCCACAAATGGTACAATGCAGGTTCAGAAGAGCTTGAGGTCATTGCAGAGCTCAGACCGGCATTAAAAACCGAATATTTTCTCGAAAGCATGTACGCCCTGGACCAACTTGGAAAACTGGACAAAAAAGGTCTTCCCAACCCCCTTCAGTTTGCAGCCATTCTCAACGAATGCTACGGAGAACTTTTCGTTTTAGGTCCACCGATTTTCATGCAAAAATTCATGGCAAAAGTAGTGGGCGGGTTTGCCAAAATATTGGGATTCAAAGGCTATGTCCCCTTTCCAAAATTTGCAACAGCCAATAAATAATATCCTGTTGTTTGCTGATTATCACATGAATATGTAATAAAAATTCTTTTAAAAGGCCTGTAAACCACATATTCTAGGGATATTCCCATGCGTCAAATTTCGGGTAATTTGTATATCAACTTATATAAATCTACCACAATGAAAAAACTAATTTTAAATGCAGCCATGATGGTACTGTCTACAGGATTGTTGACATCATGCTTCACACAGACCTACACCGTGGGCAAAGGCCCTCAAAGAGGTGTAGAGCTAAAAGACAGGAGCCACTATCTTGTCTATGGATTGGCACCTTTGAAAACAGCCGATCCAGCAAAAATGGCCGGTGAGTCCGAAGATTATGAAGTGACCATTCAGCACACATTTGTTGATGGGCTGATCAATTTCCTTACCTGTGGCCTCTATTCACCTACCACTACCAAAGTGGTGAAATAAAAAAAGGAGCTCAAAGCTCCTTTTTTTATTTGCTTAATATGATCCTGTAAATTTGAACATGTACGTAAGCAATGATGCCAGTAAAATGGTAATTCGATATAATTCTCGCTTAGAAATCGAAGTGTCCGGTACATCGGACTTAGGACTTTCGCCCCCCCCGTTTGAAATAGAATATTAGGTTACTAGCAAAGAAGCGGATAACTATTAATGTGAATCAGAAATCTGTTTTAAATATTTTTTCCA
>NZ_JBGSXS010000389.1:0-40503 GCF_041751335.1 Aquiflexum sp. | reverse complement strand
CTTTGAAACTATCAGCTTAAGTTTCTACCTCACCTAAGTAGTCCTCCAAAATTTCGATTTCCCCCAGCATCTCCATGCCAGCAAAGTGCACAGCTTAAAAGTATAGTACAAGTGATTGACGAATACTGTCGGAATATTTTTCCCTAATGCTTATAAAAAGCAATTCAACAAAAAATCTATTATTCAATGGGAAACAGGTACTCCTCACTAATCGACCCCGCTGTCCGGAATTTGCTTAAAATAAAAATACAGCCAACGATAATTTCCAATCACCAAAAAATCTTTAAAGTTAACTTCCAAATCTACCAAGATGATAATAATGCCACTAAAACAACAAGTGCCAAAACAAGGTAGACGGAAGCAACTACACCGCCTGTTATTAATAATGTCTTTCCCACGTTAATTTTTTCGACTTCTATTTTTACGATGTCCTCAAGCTTTATTGAAATCGGATCTCCTGCGTTTCCCATTGCCCCAAATCCCCTCAAAACCCCCTCTTCTGTAATGACATATTCCATCATTCTGATGCTTCCGCTTTTTTCAAAGACCCTTATTAAATCTCCGGGCTTTAATTTTTGAACTTGCTCAGACATGGAAGCGGAATCAGTTCTTGGTTGTATCCTTTCCAGGCTTTTATAGGATTTGCAAGCATTGCCCATCATTAAAATGAAGAGCACTATTCCAATTAGGCGGAAATTTTTCATAAGTTGTTTGGGTAAAAGTTTAGATTAAAAATAAACGTTTCTTACCGATTTAAAAACAAACTGAAAAAATAAATTTCTGTATATGAATAAATTTAAAAACGAAAGTTTTGTTTATTCATGTTTTAGACGATTAATATATTGTTACGCTGTTCTTTGTCCGAAGACTCTGGCTTCTTGACCTCAGAGTATGGAGTTTCCAAACTCCAATCTCCAACTCAATCCGATTTATTCTTTGTAAACTTGGCCAAGGTTCGCCAATGTGAGTGTCTCCACTCACATCCTTTTGGTCTATATGTCCTATGTGGTAAAAAATTCAGTTTCATTTATTACAACTACGAAATGAAGAGGCCTATCCGATACCATTCCCAAATCTAAAATCTACCCTCTAAATTCTAAATTCTCAAATCTCCCCCACCCAAACCATCACCACCTTCCCTTTGGTCCGCATGCATTCAATATAACCAATGGCTTGGGGGATATCTTGGTATGGATAGGTCTTAAATATATGGGGTTGGATTTTTCCTTCTTGGATCAGTGAGGCCAATGTATTCAAATCTTTTGTATTTGCTTCAGCGGTAAATTGTGCCAAGGGGAATTTGCTGAAAGCCCTTTTTAGCAATACCGAAATCATATGGCCAATCGTGGTAAAACCCACCATCACTCCCCGTTTTCCGAGGCGCTTGTAATCATTGAAAGTTAGATTGCCGTTGGTATCGATAATCAGGTCATAGTTCCCAATATGTTGATGGATATTTTCCCTGTCGTATGCCAGTACCTTGTCGGCACCCAAGGATGTCACAAAATCAATGTTGCGATTGGAGCAAACAGCGGTAACTTCAGCACCATAGGCTTTGGCGATCTGCACAGCAAAATGACCTACACCACCTGAGGAACCATTGACCAAAACAGATTCTCCTTTTCGGAGTTTTCCATGAGTCACGATGGCTTGTAAGGCGGTAACACCCGCGATGGGTACAGCAGCCATGACATCAAAGCCAGTTCCTGCTGGCATATGCCCACAGACCGCAGCAGGTGCCAAGACATATTCCGCAAAAGCACCGCCCTGAAGTGTCTCTCCAAAGACCCGATCACCAACTTTAAAACCGCTGACATTCTTCCCTACTGCCTCCACGACACCGGCAAAATCTGCCCCCAGGATTTTATCTTTTGGATTGAAAAGTCCGAAGGAGAAGCGAGCAAAAAAAGGTTTTCCACGCAGGATATGCCAATCTGCAGGATTAGCGGAATTGGCATACACCTTCACCAAAAGATGGCCTTCTTTCAGACTTGGCTTTTCCACCTCTTCCAACCGAAGCACGTCCGGTCCGCCGTATTTTGTTTTAGTAAATGCTTTCATGGTTGTATTTGTTTGGAGGGTGTATGATTACCGCTTCAGCCATTGGCAATGTAAGGGTCTCTCCCCTTCGCCGATGTGAGTGTCTCCACTCACATCCTTAGGGTTTCAATTTCCCTGGGAAGTTACAGACTTCTTTCGCCACGTCGGACAGGCTTCTACGTACCAATGACATAAATCGGAGCAGCCGTCACCCTGTTCCCGATGGCTATCGGGAGAAGGGTCTCCCGAGGTTCAGGAAAAGGTTAATTTTAACCAAAGGGATTAAAATTTATCCAGTAATTCAACCGTCTAATTGAACCGTTTGAGATCCCTCGTGCCTCGGGATGACGAGAAACCCAATGTCATTACCCATTCTGAACATTTTGTAAATGTTGAAAACTACCAATGACATAAATGTAAATACCCCTCGGCCCCGCTTCATCCCTCATCCCTCATCCTTCCTCCTTTAAATCCTTCTCCCCACCAAAGTAAAGGGCAGCATCACCAAATTCCTGATAAAGGAAAAGCTAAGGTCGACGGCAAAGCCCAAGAGGCGGAAAGGCAGTAAAATCAACCAGATAAATGGATAGAGGATGATGGCAATTAGGGCCAAAGGCCAACATAATACCAGCAGGATACACCAAATAAGGAAGCTCATCATTTTCGTTTGGTTATTGTATGAAATATAGGACAAGAGGCATTCCATAAATATAAGGGATTGGATTTGAATGATTTAGAAACCAATCAAATCTTTACTGTCCCAAAAATGAACAGTTTAAAAAATATTATCGGACATATGGAAGTTGGAAGTCCGAAGATGGTTTTGATACTTTAGCCGGCTTTTAGATAAGTTATGCTTCTTTAAAGGCAAGTATATAGAAAGCCCGAAAATAAATTATTACCCAATCATTTATTTAACAAACAACAACCCTATACCAGCTTCTTTTAACAGGTTGTTGTAGGCAGGTATGGCGTTGTTCAGGATTCTTTCGCCTTCGGATTTTAAGATTTGCCATTGTTCGGTCAGTTCTTGATGACGTTCACGGGAACCTTGATTGACTTTTGGAATGGCGCTTTCGGTCTGATTGATCAGGAACAGGTAATTGGCGGTAAACTTATTGGGAAAATTTTCCACATCATCATAAGCAAGGGACTTTCGCTGCACCATGTCCTCATCCCAGGCCTGCATCTCTTTGAGCAGTTGCTGACCTGCTTCGGCAAGTACTTTGCGGTCTGAATCTTCTTTGATTCTTTCCAGAAAACCTTTCAACTGCTGCTGATAATCCATGGCTTTGTTGACCATGTTGTGCATGACTGTCAGTTCCTTTTCCATTCCCAACATAAAGTTGTGGTACTCCACATAAGTCTGTTGATCTGTTTCGAAAAGCGGGTTTTCGGTCACTTTGGCTTTGACTTGGGAGTCACCAAGCTCGGATTTAAGGTGGAAGGTGTATTCTCCGGGAATTACTTTATGACCTCTAAAGCTCGATTCAATATATGCCGTCGGAATGCCCGGCATGGTCGGGTAACGCATGTCCCAAACAAAACGGTTGATCCCTTTTTTTACTGGCAATACCGGTTCAGGTGATGGCCCTCCATCATATGTCTGAAACTTTGGATCAGCTTTGCTGGAAATGGTACGGACCAATTCTCTATTGCTGTCCCTGATTTCCAAACTGATGGCAGTTGAATCTGTAATGTTTTCCGGTAGGTGATAATACAGCACCACGCCATTGGCAGGATTGACACCGGTTAAGAGATCTGTGCCGGAAGCTGCATTGTTGTTCATAGAGGAATACCACTGTCCGATAATCGCATCATCGGGAGTGTATAACAAAGGCTTTTCTACCGATGCTTTCATTTCCCTGACCACATTCAGGTCATCCAAAATCCAATAAGATCGGCCAGATGTTGCGACCACCAAGTCACCATGGGCAAGCTTGAGGTCGGTAATCGGGGTCACGGGAAGATTCAGCTGAAAAGAATCCCAACTATTTCCGCTATTTCTGGAAATATAGATTCCTGTTTCAGTTCCTGCATAAAGTAGACCCTTAACCTTATCGTCTTCTCTGACCACTCGGGTAAAGGCTCCATAGGGAATTCCTTTGCTGATATTGGTCCAAGTTTTTCCATAATCGGTGGTCCTATATAGCGCCGGGGTATAATCATTGAACTTGTATCTTGTCGTGGCAATATATGCTGAAGCAGGATCGTGAGGAGAAACCTCAATGGCATTGACTAAGGTTTCAGGCATTCCTTGGGGAGTGACATTGGTCCAGGTCTTTCCACCATCAAGTGTCAGATGGACCAAGCCATCATCACTGCCAGTCCAGAAGACTCCTTTCTCATGCAGGGATTCAATGATATAAGCAATGGTACCATAATTTTCCGCTCCTACTGCTTCATTGGTATAAGGTCCGCCACC
The DNA here is from genome assembly GCF_041751335.1 of Aquiflexum sp. GTDB lineage: Bacteria > Bacteroidota > Bacteroidia > Cytophagales > Cyclobacteriaceae > Aquiflexum. Next base: position 36,038 of record NZ_JBGSXS010000389.1, on the reverse strand, counting down.
TTTACCCTGTTTTTCCTTTTCATTTCTGGTCAGGTCAGGGGAAATTACTTCCCATGAGTTGCCCATGTCCTGGGTTTTGAGCACATGTTGGGCGGTGTGGTAAAAAGTGTTGGGTTCATGCTGGGACCAGATAATGGGTGCATTCCAATTGAAGCGGTATTTCATATCCGAAGCATCCCTGCCCAAGTATTGAATAGGTGCGATCATGATATTGGTAGTGGCATTCGATTTCATGTCCAATACTTCAATAGTCCCGAGATAACTTCCGCCCAACACATATCTGGGGTTATCAGGATCAAAGGCCAAAAAGGCAGACTCACCCCCAGCGGAATAATTCCAATGCTCTTGGGTGATACTTCCCCTGCCAAGGGCAAGGCTATTGATGACCAAAGAAGTATTGTCCTGCTGTCCGCCGTAGATGCGATAGGGGAATTGGTTGTCTGTGTTGATGCGGTACATTTGGGCAGTGGGCATATTGTCCTGCCTCGCCCATGTTTGCGCATGGTCAAAGGAAATGGCTGCGCCACCATCGTCTGCCATGACCATATTTTTTGGGTTTTTGGGATTGATCCAAAGGTCGTGATAGTCTCCATGGGCTGAGGGAAGTACTTCCCAACTTTTTCCCCCATCAATAGATCGCAGGGCAGGAGCACTCAGGACATAAAGGGTGTGTTCGGACTGTGGGTCCGGGAATAACTCTATATAGTACCAGGCACGCTGAACCAGTCTGTTATCACTACTGACTTTCAACCAAATATCGCCTCCATTTTCGGAGACAAACAGGCCTCCCTGTCTTTTATCGGAATCACTTTCAATCAGGGCATATACTTTATTGGAGTTGGCTCTGGATACGGCAATGGCCATTTTCCCCATTTCTTTGGGCAAGCCTGATTCCAGTTTCTTCCAGGTTTTGCCTGCATCGACAGATTTGTACAGTCCACTTCCAGGACCTCCGCTGATGACCTTCCAAGGCAATCTTTGATGCTCCCACATGGCAGCGTAGAGTACATCCGGAAAATTCATGTCCATAGAAAGTTCGACAGCACCTGACTTGTCATCCACGAACAACACCTTTTCCCAAGTTTCTCCTCCATCGATGGATTTGTAAACACCACGGTCCGGGTTCGGCGCATGCAATGCACCCTGTGCGGCAACATAAACGACTTCAGGATTTTCGGGATGAATGATGATACGGGAAATGTGCTGGGTTTTTTCCAGTCCCAATTTCTTCCAAGTGGCTCCTGCATCTGAGGATTTGTACACCCCATCTCCGTAGGAGGTCATCACGCCACGAGGAGCATGTTCCCCCATTCCTACAAAAACTATCCTAGGATGGCTTTCCGAAACGGCAATTGCCCCAACAGAACCTGTGGTAAAATAACCATCTGAAATGTTGTGCCAATGCTGTCCTGCATCGGTGGTTTTCCAAACACCTCCTCCGGTAGTTCCCATATAATAGGTCAAAGGATCTCCCACTACACCCGAAGCAGTAACCGATCGCCCTCCTCGGAATGGACCAATGTTGCGGTATTTGAGAGGAATTTTACTTTGTTGAAGATCTTGGGCAGACAGTGAAAGTGCACCAATAAAAAGGAAAAAGAGGAAAATTTTTCTCATAATTAGACAAGGATTAAAGAGGCCTTGAAGATAGAAAAAATATTATGGGTTTTGATTTCGCTGGTGTAAAAGATGGGGGATTGCACGAAGTACAATGTACAAAGAAAATGTAGAAGCCTGTCGGACTGGTTGAACGGGAGGGTATGAAGGATGAAGGAGAAGGGATGAAGGATGAAGGAAAGGTGACAGATAATAGTTTTCTAAGGAATAAGAGTCCCATCTTCGACAGCGGGATTTATCAATAGGATTGGGCTTCAGCCCATTCACAAAGAATTCCAAAAAACAAAAGGCTTTAGCCAAAAATGAAAGGTTGGATTAAAGAAAATGGATTTATTTTGGCTAAAGCCGTTGGAGCTTTGAATTTTTTTTCCCTACAGCTAAAAGCAGGAGGGGCTACCCATATTTAGCCCTTACAGGGCTGATTCAAAATGGGATCAATTTTTGGAAAAAACGAATGTCAAACGAAGAAGGGTGACGGATGACAATACCCATTTGTCTCTTGGTTCCCCGATCCTCGGGGCAGGCTTTGGTACTCGTCTCTCGCATCTCGTTTCTCGCTTCTCAAATCCCATTTCTTAAACCGGATCTCCCACTTTAACATACCCGATCTTGCTTCCCCGATACTCAGTGCAGGCTTTGATTTTTGGTCTTGGTTCTTGATTCTTGTCTCTCGTTCCTCGGTTCTCGTTTCTCGGTTCTCGGTTCTCGTCTCTCCGTTCTCGTCTCTCGCTTCTCAAATCTCAAGTCTCACATCTCACGTCTAACAAGCCCTCACCTCCCCATCCTCCTCAATATGCTTTATGCCTTTGACTTTGATGTCCTGTAGGCTATCTTCTTTTCCGGAAGTCTCTCCGGTAATCACTCCGGTAAAGGAAAGGACATTATTTATTATACAGCCCTTTTCACGCAGCTTTTCAGCAATTTGCTGAATGTTCTTGATTTCTTCATCCTCCACCGAGGCAATGAATTTTATAGGATCGTTAGCCATTTGTTTATCTAATTATATAAATAAAGAGTTCTGCCAGTAGAATACAAAATCACATTATTTCTTGATGTTAAATATTTGCTACTGCACCCAATATCTATTAATATCAAATATCAATCAATATCCAATCCCGAAAAAATCGGGAGAAGTCATCGATCAATATCAGAACCTGGAGAAAGCAGATAATATTACCAAATGAACTCTACTGCGGACTTTGCACCAATCCTGCACCCACATCACTGGAAGGCAGGTTTAAAGGACGTGCGGTATTGACCAACTCCTCCCAAATTTGTTTGGGTGTGGCTGTTGGATTCTTTTCCCATAATTGGGCAGCAACACCGGATACAAAGGGTGTGGCCATACTGGTACCACTGAGCGAAGCATAATTCTGCGGAGATTTGTAGGAACTCATCACCGCGACACCCGGTCCCGCAATATCCACTTCCCCTCCATTGGGGTTGATCCCGCCACAGGAAAAGTCCGCTACTTTCAGAAACCTATCCAGGGCAGCCACCGCCATGATGGATGGGCAATTGGCAGGATGACCCACAGGATTAATCGCTCCACTCGATCTTCTACTTTCATTACCTGCAGCAGCTATGATTAATGTGCCCTTATCGAGGGCATTTTTAGCAATGTCCTCATAAATACGGGAATGTGACTGTCCCGGACGGGTAGGAGCACCCAAAGACATGGAAATAATTTTGCAGCCATTGGTCATGGCCCAATCCATTCCTGCTAAGATTCCGCTATCGGAACCTGAACCTGAATTGGACAATACTTTGCCAATAAAGATATTTGATTCATGCGATACTCCGTATCGCACCCCATTGGAACCACGGATACCTCCTGAGGCATTTCCTGTACAATGTGTGCCATGACCATTGAGGTCATTGACATCCTCTCCGGTAATAAATGATTTACTGTTGATACCTCTGGTTTGAAAATCGGGATGTGCCAATAAGAAGCCTGTATCTAAAATGGCAACAGGTATATTTTTGCCAGTATATGGACTGGTCAATGCCCTGACAGCATGAACACCCCAATAGGCTTGGGCATTGTCTGAAAAAGAATCAGGAAGATTTGGATTGGGATTGGGATTTCCGGGATCGGGAATTATAGGAGTTGTTGGAGGTCTTCCAATTCCCAATAATCTGCAAAGCCACTGCCAAAATCCACCGCCGCCTGAAACATTTGAAGCAGTCAATGCATATAAATATCGCTCTGGTTCATCATACAGGAATATACTATTCGTTCTTGCAGAACTGGTGAGGACATTGATTTCCGCTTGATGGTTATCGTTTATAACGGCTACCCCAAAATTCTCAAAAACAATCCCATCTGCATCGTCAAAAGCTTCGGCATAATCTTCCTCATGGGATTTGTAATCGCTGGATGGTGCAAGCCTGAGTGAAGCCCCTTCTGCCCCTTCTTCGATGTCTTTAAACTTGGAGTCTGGGCTAAGCATCACCAAGCGTTTTCCTGTAAATTCGGGTTTTGGATCCTGTTCTTCTGATTGGTTTGTCATGGTCTTAAAGGATAAAAGTGAATGAAAATAAAAACAGACCTAATTTACAACAAAAATATTATAATGTTGATTTTCAATGGAATAAAAAGGACATTGGGTCTGATTTACTCGATTTTTAATTTTGATGGTTTCTTTCTACAATCAAATACCATTGCAATTATCACAATATTCCCATCTAGAAAATAGATTATTTTGTAATGGCTAAAAATCAAATATCTGTAATCAAATTTTCGGTTTAATAATCTGAGTTAAATCTGTCCTATTTCAGGGTATTGATTAAGAATTTCAGTTTTCTTATAAAGGGGCAGTCCAAATACATCCTTAAACTCCACCCAGAGATTGCCACTTCGCACGGAGGGTTGTACTTAAATTAAAAGGAAATTTGAAGCGCTCCTACCAATGACGTAATCGGAGAGGCCGTCATGCTGACCCCCCCGATAGCTATCGGGACTATCGGGAGAAGCATCTCCCGAGGTTCAGGAAAAGGATTATTTTGACCAAAAGGGTTAAATATTTTTCCAGTTATTCAACCGTCTTATTGTACCGCTGGAGATCCTTCGTACCTCGGGATGACGCCTGCGTACCGTAGGTATGAGTAACCTGTTGTCATTACCTTTTCTGAATGTTTTTTTAAAAATGTTGGGGACTCGCAATGACGGATATCCTGTTTCCCGTCTCCCCAAACATCGGTCACCCGACATCTGACATTAGCCCTCAATCAACCCCTGATACATCTCCTCAAGCCTACTCACTGGAATCACCTGGATTTTGTATTTGTTCAGGTCCAGGCCTTTTATGGCATATTTGGACACCATGATCCTTTTGAATCCCAATTTCTCTGCTTCTGCAATCCGGTTTTCTACTCGGTGGACTGCCCGTATTTCACCACCTAATCCAACCTCCCCTGCAAAACAAAGATCAGTTGGAACAGGGCTGTCCTCATAAGAGGATACCAAGGAGGCGCATACGGCAAGGTCCAATGCCGGGTCATCTACTTTCAGGCCACCGGCCACATTGAGAAACACATCCTGTTGCCCAAGTCTCATACCACCTCTTTTCTCCAAAACAGCCAAAAGCATATTGAGCCTCTTAGCATCATGCCCGGTACTGCTGCGTTGAGGAGTGCCATAGGTCGCAGGACTGACAAGGGATTGGATTTCTATCAGCAAGGGTCTGTTCCCTTCCATCATGGCGCCGATAGCCACACCGTTTAAGACCTCTTCCCTTTGGGTTAAAAGTATTTCTGAAGGATTGGCAACCTGTCGTAAGCCTTCGGCCCGCATTTCATAGATGCCTAATTCGTTGGTGGAGCCAAAGCGGTTTTTGGAAGTCCGTAAGATTCTGTAAGAAAGGTGTCTGTCCCCTTCAAACTGCAATACCGTATCCACCATGTGCTCCAAAACCTTTGGTCCAGCAATAGAACCTTCTTTGGTAATATGTCCAATCAGGAATACCGGTGTGCCCGTTTCCTTGGCAAACTTCATGAGTTCGGCGCTACATTCCCTTACTTGAGAAACAGAACCTGCTGCTGATTCGACATATTGACTGTGCAGAGTCTGAATGGAGTCGATGACCAAAAGATCAGGTTCGAGAATTCCTATCTGCTGAAAAATCTGTTGGGTATTGGTTTCTGAAAGGACATAACAATTATCAGAATGAAAAGCCATCCGCTCTGCACGCATTTTGATCTGGGATTCACTTTCCTCACCGGAAACATACAGCACCTTGAGCTGAGGTAAAGACAATGCAATCTGCAACATCAAGGTTGATTTGCCGATTCCAGGTTCACCTCCTATCAAAACCAATGATCCCGGAACGATCCCCCCACCCAGAACCCTATCCAATTCTGCATCATGGGTTACGATTCTTGGCTGTTCTTCAAAATTGATTTCTGTCAGCCTTCTTGGAGTAGCAACCCTTTTGGATTTTGTGCCACCTATAGATTGCTTCCAATTGCCTTTCCCTGCCTCCTCTTTTTGGATAACCTCTTCTACATAGGTATTCCATTCCCCACAAGATGGACATTTACCAATCCATTTTGGACTTTGCGCCCCACAGTTTTGACAGAAAAAGGTGGTTTTTGTTTTGGACATGAATAAAGACGTGAGACGTGAGACGTAAGATTTGAGATTGGGTTGAGTTTGGATTAGAGTTCTTTATACCTTAAAAGGTTTGATTTTAAATATGTAACAATCAAAGATTAATTTCTACATCCGGATATGACTCAATTTTAAATCTTAAATCTAAGATCTAAAATCAATCAATGTGCCTGTAGCCAATCACTGCCAATCCCAACTTCAACCTCAAGTGGAACTTCGATCGTGACGGCATTGGCCATGAGTTTGGGGATTTCTTTTTGGAGAAGTTCAACCTCATCTTTGTGGGCATCGAAAACCAATTCATCGTGAACCTGAAGGATCATTTTGGATTTCAGGTTTTCTTTTTTCATCCATTCATGGACATGGATCATGGCTACCTTGATCATATCGGCCGCGGAACCTTGTATGGGTGCATTGATAGCATTGCGCTCTGCAAAGCCCCGCATGGTCTGATTTCGGCTGTTGATGTCACGGAGGTAGCGACGGCGTCCGAGGATGGTTTCCACATATTCGTTTTTCCTTGCTTTTTCTATGGCGTTATCCATATATTCTTTAACTGCAGGGAATTCTTTGAAATAAGCATCAATGATTTCCTTAGCCTCGGTCCTTGAAATGCTGAGACGCTGAGAAAGTCCAAAAGCAGAGATGCCGTATATGATCCCAAAGTTGGCGGTCTTGGCTTTTCGTCTCATATCCGAAGTCACTTCTACTAAAGGAACCTGGAAAATCTTTGCTGCTGTGGTGGCATGAATGTCCCTGCCGTTTTTGAATGCTTCGATCATGGATTGATCCTGTGAAAATGCTGCCATGATCCTTAATTCTATCTGAGAGTAATCCGCTGCCAATAAAACATGGTTTTCATCCCTCGGAACAAATGCTTTTCTGATTTCCCTTCCTCTAGCAGTCCTGATAGGGATATTTTGTAAGTTGGGATTAATTGAGGAAAGTCTGCCTGTGGCCGCCACAAACTGATTGTAGGTGGTATGCACCCTACCTGTTTTGGGATTGATCATGGTGGGTAGGGCATCCACGTAGGTGGATTTGAGTTTCACCATCTGACGGAAATCCAGAATGGCCTCGGCAATTTCATGTTCTCCGGCCATCTTGCTCAAAACTTCTTCTCCGGTAGCAAACTGACCTGTTTTGGTTTTCTTTGCTTTTGGATCCAACTGTAATTTCACAAACAATATTTCTCCCAATTGCTTTGGGGAGGATAGGTTAAATTCCTCACCGGCTAGTTCATAGACTCTTTTTTCAATCTCTTTGCTTTCCTCCTCAAGGATAACCGACATCTCTGCAAGGCTTTCGGTATCTATCCTCACTCCTTCAAATTCCATATCTGTCAAAACCCGGATCAATGGATTTTCTACTTCATGAAGTAATTTTTCAAGTCCATTGCTTTTGATGATGGGATCAAATTCCTGTTTGAGTTTTAGAGTGATGTCTGCATCTTCGGCTGCATAGGCTACCACCTCATCCACTTCCACATCACGCATATTTCCTTGGTTTTTGCCTTTTTTACCAATCAGGGATTCAATGGATACCGGTCTGTAATTGAGATATTGCTGGGCCAACCAATCCATGGAATGCTTTCCCTCGGGTTCGATCAGGTAATGTGCCAACATGGTGTCATAGAGTTTGCCTTTGACATCCATGCCATAGTTTTTCAAAACCAAAAGGTCATATTTTACATTTTGGCCTATTTTGGTAATGTTTTCATTTTCAAAGATTCCCCTAAATAATTCCAGTTTCACTTTGGCTTCCTCCTGATTGGCTGGAAAAGGAATATAAAAAGCTTCACCAGGTACATAGGAAAAAGATAATCCGACCAACTCAGCTTCATTAGGATTCAGGGAAGTGGTTTCAGTATCAAAACAGAACTCATCCTGCAACTCCAAATATCCGATCAATTCTTTGATGGCTTTTTCACCATCTACTTTATGGTAATCATGGGCAGAAGTCAAGATGCTGTCATGCAATTGAATGGCCGGTATTGGATTTTCCTCCACCAATTCCTCTTCTTCCACTTTGTTTTCTGCTACACCTGTAAACAGGCCCAACTGTTCGCTCACTTTGATCTGAGGTTTTTTGATTTTCTCCCCAAATACCCTTTGGGTCAAAGTTCGAAACTCCAATTCCGCAAATAATGCTTTCAACTTTTCTTCATTTGGACCATCGTAGCGCAAATCTACTTCATCAAATTCTACTGGAACTTCCAAACTGATGGTGGCCAATTCTTTAGAAAGTAATCCCTGTTGCGCAAAGTTTTCAACATTTTCTTTCTGCTTTCCCTTAAGTTGGTCTGTATTATTGAGAAGCTCTTCAATGGTACCATATTCTTTCAGCAGTTTAACCGCAGTCTTTTCTCCTATTCCTGGGATTCCGGGAATATTGTCCACAGCATCACCCATCAATCCAAGAATATCCCTGACCTGATCGACATGTTCTATGTCCCATTTGGCGCAGACTTCTTTGGGGCCCATGATATCTACCCCATTGCCCATAAAAGCTGGCTTATATAAGAAAATATGATCTTCCACCAATTGCCCATAATCTTTGTCGGGAGTCATCATATATACTACGAAACTCGTTCTTTCAGCTTTCTTTGCAATGGTTCCAATTATGTCATCCGCTTCAAAACCATCCAATTCCAAGAGTGGAATGTTAAAGGCTTTGACGATTTGCTTTACCCATGGAATACCCACTTCGATATCCTCGGGCTGTTCTTGCCGGTTGGCTTTGTAGGCTTCAAACTGCACGTGTCGGAATGTGGGAGCTTTGGTATCAAAGGCCACTGCTATATGGGTCGGCTTTTCCTTTTCCAATACCTCCAAAAGCGTATTGGTAAAACCGAGCATGATTCCGGTATTGAGACCCTTGGAATTGATGCGGGGATTTTTGCTGAAGGCAAAATGGGCCCTGTAAATCAGAGCCATTGCATCGAGTAGAAAAAGTTTCTTATCTCCTTTTGGGGACATGGTATAGGTTATGTTTATTGAATTAAATAGAATTTGAAAATTTTGGCTTTCTTCCTTATGGACGAAATTACAAATAATAATCCTACCCATGGACCGAAAATCTGACAAATACTGATAAAATTCCTTACATTAACATACCTGTAATCGGCTTTGGTCTGATTATTGGTAATTTAGTCATACATAGTGGTTTTCCGAAACCCAATTTTCAGAATTATTATACAATAAACCTAAATTATTTCCCTATGAAAAAAATTGCAATATTTCTGTCCGTTATGTTTATGTTTGCTGCGACAGCGCCTGTCGCCATGGCAAAAGAGTCTAAAAAAGATAAAAAAGAGCTGACTGTTGAAGAAAAAGCCCGAGTGGCTGAAATTGAAATCAGAGTAGCCGAAATCAAATCCATGGATCTTTCAGATCTCAGTAGTGAGGAACGTAGTAATGTAAAAGAAGAGCTCAGAGAGATGAAGAAAGAAGTCAAAGACCTTGGAAATGGTGTTTATATCTCTGTAGGGGCAATCATCATTATTTTGTTGCTAATTATCCTGCTTACTTAATTGAAAAGTTATTTGAATGGGTCATTCAGCTAAAATTTGATAAAAGCTTAAATAAGAAAAAACCCCTGTAAAAACTTTTTACAGGGGTTTTTCTTTTTTAGCAATAGGATGTCAATGGATTTTGCCGTTCATAGCATCAACCAACTCTCTTTTAAGTTTTCTTTCTCTTTCAAGGGTATTTTTCCGATGCTGTTCGAATTCCTCGATAGTTTCGGCCAAGTCTTTTTTGGCTCGGGATATCACCCTATGGCTTTGACTGTACCTGAACAAAAAGAAGAGAAAAGCTGCGGTTAAAATACCAACTATCGTCCACATCATGGTGACATAAGCTGATTTGTGGATAGCCATTCCCAAAAACTCAAAGTTGTCTCTCGCTGCTTCGGCGACTTCCAACTGCTTATTGGTCTCGGTTACTTGCTTTTCGAGTTCACCGATTTTGGATTGCCTAGTGCCCAACTCCTGATTGACTGTCACCAATTGGCTTTTGAATACATTAAGGGAATCTAGGACATTTGTCCTGATTTTTTCGAGATGGGTCTTTTTGACTACTTTGTAATCCTGAAAATTATTGGATATCCTGTTGAGATAATCAAATTGACTGGTAATAGTTCCTTCATTGAGTGAACCTGTTTCCGTTGCTTCCTGCGCCGACACCTGAAACCCAAGGAATATTAAAAGAAACAGTGAGATAAAATTTTTTTTCATTGGAATTGGTAGTTTTAAACCTAAGCGTATTCAATTTGTACCTACTCGGTACTTTTATTGCGAGAGCAATAAATATGCCTGTATAAAATGAGATTAACAAAAATCAGTATTAAAAAAATATACTTTCAGGGTGAATTGACTGAAAAAGATCGGGTTAGGAAGCAAAATTAAAATGTAAATTGTATTTTTTGAATAAGGGAAAATCCAAGAAAATTATTTTTTTATATAAAAATTACTTACTCTGACAAGGGTTCCTAAATGAAATAAATATACCTTAATTGCTACCTCAAAATTAATTTTATAGAATTTTCTTTATCATATCTTTATGATAATCAGTAGTTTTTGTATATTTAATTGAATTTTTAAATCAATACTTTTATGGGATTCAAAAATTTCAAAATCTGGGGAATCTTCATGGTGGCCATAATTATTGTGGCATTCATGCTTTTTCAGCAGTCCAATACCAACAAAAGGGAATTGGACCAACAAGCTATCCGTAACATGGAATTGGTGAAGGGAAATTTTCAGGTGGCGTTTCAATCTTATGCCAATCAAAAACTCCAAGAAGAAAGAAGAAGGATTTTAAAGGAAGCGCCGAAATCAAAATTTCAAAAATTTGAAGACTTTAACTTCGTCAAAGTTGATTCTGTCGATCTGGTTCAAGAAAATGCACAAGAAGTTCCCATTCTAATTTTGAATAATTCATCTTCCAAGCAGGATACCATCAGCTTAGACCAACTTTTTGCTAAAATCAATAATCAGGATTTTTTTAAGCCTGTATTTTTAACAGACCAAACCGGGAAAGTTCTATATCCCCGATCAGAGATCGGAAAATCTTTTGGGCAATTTGATGAAGCAGATGTTGATTCTATACTTTTACCAACCAATAAAGAAGAAATCATTTATCATGATGAAAAGCACTTGATATATTATACACCTGTGTTGATAGGAAACTACAAGTTTTTCTTGATAGGTGCCATCAAACTCACAGATTTTGAGTCTATCGGATGGAAGGTGGACTTTACAAATCTTACTATTTTGGTATTCCTATTAGGATTAATGCTTTTTTCGCTTCCCATTTTTTCTTTTTTTGGACTGACTAAAAGTGATAAACTAACCCGTTTTGGTGTTTTTAGTGTGGGCCTTTCTCTTGTGGGCATTCTGGTTATTGTCGGATTTGGATTTTCATTTTTCAAAAACCACCATCCCATAAAAGCTGCAGACCATGAGAATATCCGGCAGGAAATCAAGGACACCATTCAGAAAACCCTTCAGAGCAAAATTGCTTTCTTAAATCAGTGGGATACTTCTGCAACCGCTTTGCCTCAGGGTAGGGTTACAAGCAGTGCAAATGAATTGATTAAAATAAATAATAGTGGTGGGATTAAAGAGTTCTATGGTGATGGAAAAAGGGATAATTCCAATCAAATTTTTCGTTCATTAAGGCATAGGGAATATTTTAGGTATTTTTTGAAACAATTTGAATTTAAAGATGATGAAAATCTTAAGGGTCCAAAATCTGAAAATTATTATATCGGATCACATTATTCTTTAGCGAATTCTAAGCAGGAATCAGTAATCAGCCGATTCAAAAAAGATTCAAATCATGTTGAGGCCATTACATTCTTTTGGAAGGATAGCCTGACCAAATATGATCTAGATCGGGAGTTTTTACTTTTTAAGGAAAATGGTTTATTGATACATAAAAGCCCAAGAATAAAAATTGCAGCTGACAGTCTTTCCCAATTACTTTCAACCAAAAAATGGGAGGAAATCGAGGGTATTATGATATCAAATAGTATTCAAAGCTCAAAATTTGAGTGGGAAATTCCTTTGTACCTCGATGGCAATGCTTTTAATGGTTACCTGACGATGATCAGCAAAACAGATACTTTAGCATTTGATCAACCCTTATGGATGTTATACCTCCAAGATGAACATTTGGAACATGTATACTCTTCTTTGGTGACATTTGAAACGACCCTCTTTATATTTTTCTACCTCTTGATGCTTGCCATTATTTCATTGGCCAACAAACTGAATAAATCAAAATCCAAAAATAAAACACTGGAGAAATTCGCTTACAATTATTTATATCCGAAAAAATCAAGGGTCAAAAATTTCGAATATTTGATTTGGTTTATGGTCATTTATATTTTCATTATTCTATATTTTTACCACCTCCCGGCCATTCATTTTTTTGGAATTTTTACGATTCTGATTATTGCAACCTTTCACTTCAAGGTCATTATGTACATGATGTTGGGTCCAAGTTGGCAAAAAAGCAACAATCAACTTACACCTGAGGAAAACAGGAAGATTATCAGAAATTCCAGAAACATTGAGATAGGTAGGTTCTTCTGGATAATGGGAGTGATAATAGCAATATCATTTGGGTTTTTATTCGGTCTAATACCCCTCATTCAATATTCTATTTTGTTCATTTGGGTTGTTGGCTCATCCTATTTTACTTTCAAAAAAAGGTTGAAAATCGCGGAAAATAGTATTCCAAAGATCACTCCTTCAAATGGGTCTATGTCAAAAGGCAATACAAACCACAATCCAAGTTTGACTTTCTTCCATTATATCTATACCAGTTTTTTTATCATGTGGATATTTATGATCGGATTTGTCCCTGGCTATATCATCTATTCTAAAGTCCATCAATATGAATCCAAAAACTGGGAGCCACAAAAAAACAGTAAGGATTTTGAAAGTACTCCTGATAATTTTTGGCAAACTTATGATGAGGGAAGAAGACTGTTTTTCGGGGCCTTGAACAATCAAAATGCCTCACAAGTTAAAGCGTTTATTTATGCTGACCGTGGATTGATTCAGCCCAAATTGGAAGATATAAAATTAATCGACTTTAAAAGTTTGATCAGACCTTTCGAAAAAATAAACGAAAGTTTATTGTGGTCCTTGTCAGTAACATTATTATTCCTGACGATACTCGCTTTGTTCATTTGGATGGTTTATACGCTTACCAAAAAAATATATTTTTTGGATTTTGAAGGTTTTTTATACCATCACCAAAATCCCAATACCTCTACACTCAGTCAAAAAGTGTTTTTATGTGGATTGGATTCTGAAAACTACCCCAAATGGATTAAAGATCTCATAGACCTCGGAAAACATGAAATAACTGACTGTACATCTAACCCTGAATTAAAATGGCAGGAATCTCTTCTACCCGAGCTTAAAGATAAAAATATCTGGATCATCAAAAATGTGCATTGTCTACCTGAAATCACCCTCCTTTTGGAAAGATTACCCCATATAATCAATTCACTTAATGATAATTTGTACCTGATTATCAGTTCGGGTGTTTCCTGGAAACAATTGCTCTATCAATTGGAGGACCCAAAACAAAAAATGATTTTTTCACAGTTATTCAGTTCTTTTCACTTTGAGTATGTACAGATCGAATTGGATCCCAACCTCAAAATCATATCTCCAAATGATGAAAAAGCCGGGATTCTAATACGGTCACGAAAAGCATATTTTTATAATATCTGGTCGGAAATGAGCTTCGATGAGAAAAAAATCTGTTATTACTTCAGTCAGCATGGATTTTTCAATTTCACCAACAAGCCTATCATCACTGAATTGATACAAAAGGGCATACTGGTACCTAGGAGTATTTTGGGAGGTAAAGATTCCAAAGAGCTATTTCCAATATTATTTGATAAGCACTTCAGGCTTTTTATATTGAACAATGTCTCCGAGGAGGAAATGCAAGCATTCAAAAGGGATGAAGATAAGCATGGAAATGCCAGTTCCATCCAAATAGCTGTTTTCAGTTTTATATTATTGTCTGTAGCTTTGATCAGTTACTTTGACAAGAATTTCCTTGATCAGGCGTCTACTTTTGTTGCAGGCATTACCGGGGCATTGGGAGGCATTTATTCCTTGATCAGAAATTCACTGCCATCCACTGGAAAGAATAAAAGTTAAAAGTCAATTAAATTTATGAAATTGGAAAAGTTGCTGACATTTGATGTTGCCAATAAGGCTATTAATGTCAGCTTTTAAAAAAAGACTATAAACACAATGCTCCAATTAGCGGATATATTCTTCACCGTTTTTCATTCGCTTTTGATTCTTTTCAACCTTTTTGCCTGGATCTGGAAACCGTTGAGAAAGTGGCATTTTGCGACCATTTCTTTGACTTTGGCCTCATGGGTAATCCTGGGAATTTGGTATGGTTGGGGATTTTGTCCATTGACAGACTGGCATTGGGATATTCTAAGGCATTTGGGTAATACCGACCTTCCCAATTCGTATATCACATTTATCATCAAAAGATTATCCGGTCTGAATCTTGATCCAAATTTGGTGGACATCATGACCTTATCCTTGGCATTATTGGCGTTCTTTATCTCTATTAAAGTTAATTTCTTCCCTAAAAAAACTTCCAAAAAAATCATCCAATAAATCCCTTCATAGCCTGCAGCAATTCCCGCTTAGTCAACACGCCTCCTTTTCTCCAGAGAATCTTTCCTTTCTTGAAAAGTATATAATGTGGAATAGACCTTACCCCAAATTGAAGACTGACTTGTGGGTTTCGGTCTATGTTCAGCTTATAGAGTTTGATTTTCCCATCCAACTCACTGATTACTTGCTCCAAGACCGGATTCATTGTCTGACAGGGCCCACACCAATCTGCATAAAAATCAACCAATATGGCTTCATCTGATTGATGCACGATTTCTTTGAACTTTTTCTTTGCCATATTTTATTCTTTTAGATTATGCTGTTGCTAATATCTCTATTAAATCGAAATCATTGATATTTGATACTGATGGATATTTATGGATACTTGGAGTGGGAAATTTAAAAAATCACCTCTATCAGTTCTGATATTTTAATAAAAAAAACCCTGCTTGTTAAGAAGCAGGGTTTAGAACCTAATTTATATTAGGAATATTAGTTAGCGGGATTTGGAGCAGGAATTGGAATTCCCAATTTTGTCAAAACCAATTCAGTGAACTTGTCATCATCTTTGGTGTATAACAAGATAGGAGAGTTACCTGTTGCTTCTGAGAAAACATGGGTGTAATTGTTTTCTGCGGCTACTGCGTTGATCGCATTGAACACCTTCTGTTGTACAGGCTCCAACAATTCACCAAGTTTTCTTTGGTAAGAAGTCTGAGCATCTTGTTCATACTTTTGGAGGTCTTGCTGTAACTTTTGAAGTTCTCCTTCTTTTGCAGCTCTTGCATCTTCAGTCATAGTTTGGGCTGCCTGCTGGTAAGCCTGAACTTTTCTTTGGAAATCCTGCGCTTTTGTCTGAATATTAGTCTGAAGCTGAGACTGGTAATCCTGAATATCGGCAGAGATCTGCTCCATTTCCGGCATCAGGTCCATCAGTAACTCTACATTGGTATAGCCAATTTTCAATTCCTGGGCCTGGGCTACAAATCCTACGCAAAACAAAGTTATTGCGGATAGGATAACTTTAATTTTCATCATTTTCGTTTCTATTTAATTTACTTGTTTTCTAATCCTAATTCTTCCAAAACAAATTCTGAATAATCATGTCTTGGATCTGTATAAATCATCAATGGGCCTGACGCTTTGTCAAACAACACTGCCAAATTATTTCTTTTACAAACTCTATCTATGGCATCATAAATCTTGGACTGTAGAGGCTGAAGTAACTCTGCTTGTTTTTGGTAATATTGTCCATTCATGCCAAAAACCCTATTATTAAAGGCCACAGCTGCATTTTGCTTTTCTTTGATGGTTGCCAACTTTTCCTGATACATCTCTTCAGTAAGTAAAACTTCTTCCGCCTTTAGGTTGGCATACATTTCTTTGATATTCTTTTCCAAATTTTGTGCCTCTTTTTTCCATTCGGAGCTGAGGGCTTCCAATTCGGACTGTACCAACTTGTAATCAGGATGCTTATTCAACAGAAATTCTGAGTCGATATAACCAAACTTTTGTGCCTCTGCACGCTGTGTAAGCAGCATCGAGCTAAATAGAGGAAGCAAAAATAATAATATAATCGATCTTTTCATCATTATCTAAATTGCTGACCAATAGTAAAGTGGAATTGAGCACCACTAGGATTGACCTGACCCGGGGCAGGATCAAATCCATAACCCCAATCAAGACCAAGTAATCCAAAAGCCGGCATAAATATCCTTGCGCCCACACCTGCTGATTTTTTCAGGTTATACGGATTAAATTCCGCATAAGATCCCCAGTTGTTTCCTGCCTCAGCAAATCCCAAAAGGAAAATCGTTGCAGATGGATTTGGGGATACCAGGAATCTAAGTTCCATGACGTGTTTATTGTAAACTATACCACCATATCCTTCAGTAGAATTTGGATCAAACCTTGAATCTCTACCTGGAGTAATAACCTGATTCTCATAACCCCTTAAGCCAATGATTTCTTGACCTAATGCAAAGTTGTTCATGTTCATACCATCTCCTCCCATCACGAATCTTTCCAAAGGAATAATTCCGATCCTATCCCCATAAGATCCCAAGAAGCCCATATGCGTCCGGGCACTGATAACCCATTTAGATGAACCGAATACAGGAGTGTAGAAAGTAGCATCAAACATCCACTTATGATATTCCAACCACCTGAATTTTTCTTCATCAGGAGATTCACGGTTGATATTAGAGTTAAGTGATGCATAAGGTGGAGTAAACGATGTTACCAATGAAATGTTGGAACCCAACCTAGGATAAATCGGATTATCGACATTGTTTCTGGCAATGGTGGTATTCAAAGCTAAACTGTTTGCCTTTCCAGTTGCATAACTCAATCCAAAGCTTCTTCCGAATTCGTTGAATTCATAAATCTGGAATTGTAGGGCATTGGAAACCATAAAATAATCATCTGGCCAGGTTACTCTTTTGGAAAGACCCAAAGTAGCCCCGGTTATTTTAAAGTAACCGATTTCCCTTCCGGGATTTGTCTGGTTAAAGAAATCAAGCTGTCTTTGTACGGAATGGTTAAAACTTAAACTTAGGGCATTTGGTTTTCTTCCACCAAACCAAGGTTCTGTTAAGGAAACACTATAGTTCTGGAAGGACCGACCATTGGCTTGTACCCTGAGAGAAAGCCGCTGACCATCTCCTACAGGGAGTGGCCTCCATTTTTGGAAATTACCAATATTTTTAATCGAGAAGTTATTGAAAACAAGACCTACAGTTCCAACAAATCCAAAGAAACCTCCCCAACCACCGGACAATTCTATCTGATCGTTTGGCCTTTCTTCCAATTTGAAAACAATATCCACGGTGGCATCCTCGAAATTGGGTTTCATGTCCGGCTCGATATTTTCTGGATCAAAGTATCCCAATTGGGACAATTCCCTGATGGTCCTTACCAACAAACTTCTGTTGAACTTCTGCCCCGGAAGGATTCTGATTTCCCTCATGACCACGTGGTCAGAGGTTCTTTCATTTCCTTGGATGGATACAGAGTTTACAGTTACTTGAGGACCTTCAAATATCCTCATTTCAATGTCTATGGAATCCGCTTGAACCTTGATTTCTACTGGATCTATCTGGAAAAAAAGGTATCCATTATCCTGATAAAGTGAACTGACATCATCACCTTTTTGTGGATCATAGTTCAATCGCTTATCCAATTTCTCCTTATTGTAAACGTCACCTTTCTCAATACCTAATCTGGAAAGTAGGAGATTATCGGGATGCAGGTAATTACCTACAAAGGTGATGTTTCTATAATAGTACTTTTGTCCTTCCTCCAATGAAATGTCAAGATTGACAGTATTATTAGAGAATCGGTAAACGGAATCCTGAAGAATCTCAGCATCTCTGTATCCTTTGGAATTATAATAAGCAACTACTTTTTCCTTATCTTCTCTGAAATCCTTTGCAACATATTTGGATGCATTGAAGAAATTCAGTTTGAAATTCTTATTGATATATTCCTTTACCTGTTCCGGAGTAACAGGGTTTCTGTATACAAATGCTTCCTTAGCCGTTTTGGGTGTTGTATTGGTAATTCTGGAGGTTACATCACGGACAAAGTGCATCCTTGGATGTTCTTTTGTTCCTTTTAATTTGCCTTTGATTTTTCCATCAGGCACCTCTTCATTACCATATATCTTGATTTCATTGATCTTCACTTTTGACTTCTGATCAATTTCAAATCTTAACTTTACACTATTTGGTAAGGTGGTATCTCTCTCCTGCACGACCTTTACTTCAGTATTTAAGAAACCTTTGTCCATAAAATACTGACGGATGTTTCTTTGAGATGTATTCAAAACATCATCCCTGACAACACGGCCACGGATTTTGATTTTGTCTTTGAGTTCACTTTCCTGGGTTTTATTGACTCCGCTGAACTCTACCCTACTAAATCTTGGCCTTTCGGTCAACTCCAGCAATAGGTAAATATCATCCCCCTCAATTTTTGTTACAAGAATTTTAACATCACCAATAATACCTTGGCCCCAAAGTCTTTTCAATGCATTGGAAATATTATCTCCCGGAACAGAAATCACATCATCTACTCTGAGGCCTGACAATGAAACAATGGCTACTTCATCTAAGGTAGCTAATCCAACTGCTTTGATTTCAGCTATTCTGAATTTTTGGGGCTTGGTATAATTCAACTCTAAAATATCCACAGGCCTAGCGGTCGAATAGCGGCTCTGACCCAATCTGATTTGGGCTTGAAGGCTACCGGCCAACAACATTAGGCATAGGATAATGGTACTTTTTTTCATCAAAATCAAGTTTTAATCTGAGCCCCTGTCTTTCCAAACCGCCTTTCTCTCTTTTGATAGTCAAGAATGGCTTCAAGCAAATGCTCTTTTCTAAAATCCGGCCACAATACCTCTGTGAAAAACAGTTCGGTATAAGCCAATTGCCAAAGGAGAAAATTACTGATTCTAATCTCTCCACTGGTCCTGATCAAGAGTTCCGGATCAGGTATATCTTTTGTATTCAAATTTGCAGCAATTACTTCCTGCGTGATCTCTTCTATTTTTAATTCTTTGTCTACTACTTTTTTGACAATGGTCTTAATCGCATCCTGTATTTCCCACCTTCCACTATAGCTGATTGCCAATACTACGGTAAGTCCGGTGTTATTGGCGGTCAATTCCTTTGTTTCCTGAAGTTTATGCTGGCATCCACCTGGGAGACTGGACAAGTGTCCAATTGTCACCAACCTGATGTTGTTTTCCATCATATTTGGGACTTCTTTGGTAATGGTATCCACCAAAAGTTCCATTAATGCATTGATCTCGTCCTGAGGTCTTGACCAGTTTTCTGTTGAAAAGGCATATAGGGTAAGGTATTTGAGACCTAATTCTGCGGCCCCTTCGATGGTTTCCCTTACAGCAGTGATGGCATTTTTATGCCCAAAAATCCTCATGGCACCTTTCTTCTGGGCCCAGCGCCCATTGCCATCCATGATTATTGCTATGTGATTGGGGATTTTGGTTTTGTCTAGTAATTCCTTCATTTCGTATCTATACGAAAGCACCTTCGCTTTTGGAGGTACAAAAATGCTATTTCTTTTTCAATAATCTATCTTATCGCCCAATTTAATAAGCATAACACTTTACTGAACTGAAGGAATAACTGATGGTAACACCTATAAAATAATACCAATCTTTGTCGCTGTAGTTGCCGTAGTTGTAACCTGAACCTGAACTTGGAAATATCGGATCGGAAATGCGGGGAATAATGGGCTCATCTCCATATAGCTTGTCGAGTGCGTCGGTAAATGTTGCTCTTGCTCCAAACTCTGCTGCCAACAGCCACTTCTGTGATAATTTGTATTTGATGCCAATTCCAAAGGGGATTACGGGTGTTCCTACGGTATATCCCGAAGGATTGGGATCATCTCTAAATTTTCTTCCATTACCAACAAATCCTGCAAAACCCAACCCCAGAAATCCATAAGGTGAGAACCTAAACTGGGCCTGCGGATGGGTAAAATCCAGAAAATGATATTCCATCACTGCAGAAATCTCAAATAATGAGCCTCTAAAACCAGCATCTCTATATGCCATCACAGGATCAATGGGACGGACGCTATCAGCAGCATTGAGTCTCGCAAAAGAGACCCCGCCACGCAATGTCCACACATTGTCAAAATTTCGTCTGCCAAACAACGTTCCTTGAATTCCAATCTGCTCGGGGTCCAATCTTCTGATAATATCCCCCGAATAGGTCGCTACTCCCAGTCCCCCACCGAACTCATATTTTTGGGCGACTGCCTGTGGTGAAATGATGACCCATGACAGAACCAAAATAAATAAAGTGGATAAGAACCAGAATTTTTTCTTTTTCAAGACGCTGCAATTTATGAACAACCAAACGATATAAAAACCCCTTTAAGTATTTGCAGGGTTAATTTTTGTTAATGCAAATAAGTGTTAAATTTTATTTCCAGATCATCTTAATCTGTAAAATTTTTGATCTAATTTCTCATATCAAAACCCCAATTGAGCTTATTCCTAAGCGTATCAAAATAACCGTAATCCGCGAATTTGACCAATTTAGCTGAGAACTCTGCTTTTTTAACCTTCAATTTTATGGACGCATCAATTGCTGTAGACCTTGAATCTAAGGAAATCAGGAATTTCTCACTTCTTCCTTCAATTTCAAAACTGATTTCGCTTTCATCTGATACAACGATAGGCCGGACATTAAGATTGTGTGGACTGACCGGAGTAATGACAAAATTTCTTGCTCCCGGGGTAATTAGTGGACCTCCACAACTCAAAGAATAACCTGTCGAACCTGTTGGTGTAGAGACTATCAGACCATCTGCCCAATAACTATTCAGATATTGCCCATTGATATATGTATGTACAGTAATCATAGAAGAGGTGTCTCTTTTATGAATTGTAAACTCATTCAGTCCAAAGTTAAGTCCGTTGAAAAGCAAATGGTCAGAATCCAAACTCAACAACGACCGGGACTCAATGGAATAGTCGCCCTCCAATAATCCAATGATGGCATTTTCAATATCTTCCTTGGCAACAGTCGCCAAAAATCCAAGTCTACCTGTATTGATACCAATGATGGGGATTTCAGCTGTACCTACCAAACAGACTGAGTCTAAAAGTGTCCCATCTCCCCCAACAGATATTATAAAATCAATCCCCGAAAAAGATGGATTTTTGGGAAGTACATGAAACCCTTTGGTATCAAAGTCAATTTTTTTAAGGGATTTGGAAAAGGATTCGGTAAGCGAAAATTTGATTTTCTTAGATTCAAGAATTTGAAACAAGCGCTCTATAATAGGGATAAATTCTATTTGAAATCCAATCCCATGGATGACAATATTCATTTTTGGGTTTTGGGTTATATCTGCAAAAATCTCAACAGGTTATCAATTCGTTCTTGCTCTTCACCTCCTGAATCCTCTTCCTGATAATGGTCAATGATCCGAAAACCAAATCTTTCCAGAGTAGCTTTGATATGTCTCAATTCCGATTTGTCTAATTTAAGTGTGACTTTGATCTTGCTATCATCCAAAGGATCGTTGGAAATAAAACTACTGAGAATTTTGGCATTTTCTGATTCAACAATTCTAGCAATTTCAAAAAGACTGTAATCCGTCATAAACATGGATAAAACCAAAACTGCTCCTTGGGATTGTATGGAAAGAGAGTCTGCAAAAGCTCCAATAGCATCCTCCATGGTCACTACACCTAAGTAATTGGTTTCTTTATCGATGACGGCCACCATATGGGAGTGATACTCGGAAGCAACTTTAATCACATCATAAATGTGTTTTTCCTGATACACAAAACAAGCGCTGAATTCCAAAGCGATTTTGCTGATTTGAAGTTCGGGATTATTCAATGTGTAAATGAGGTTATCGGTTACAAAACCCATAAACCTATTATTTTCAACAACAGGCAGCATATTCGTCCTGATCTCCT
This sequence comes from Aquiflexum sp., assembly GCF_041751335.1. Taxonomy (GTDB): domain Bacteria; phylum Bacteroidota; class Bacteroidia; order Cytophagales; family Cyclobacteriaceae; genus Aquiflexum. The sequence goes on along the minus strand of NZ_JBGSXS010000389.1, from coordinate 13,664 downwards.
CCATCCATGTCAAAGCCATCTTTGCCTTGTCCTTGGGTTTCAAGGGCGGAATAAGGTTATTGATAAATTCGTAAGCCTGCATGGTCTAAATATATTAAATTGGTTCCGAATAATAAAACGTTCTCGGGACTAAGCTAGTTTGGATAAAACCCTTTTTACCGAAAAAATTCTTTTATGCTGAATGAAATGTTGGAAGACCTATTCGATAATGTCTGATCCAATTCCCTATAATTTCAGGACCATATTGGGTCACTACTGCCTCAGGATGGTATTGAATCCCAACTATCGGAAATGATTTATGGACTATTGCCATGATCTCATGATTCCTAGTTTCTAAAAGTATTTCTAGTGTATCCGGTATCTCGGTAATTTCTAAGGAATGATACCGGGTCACCTCAAAAGTTTTTGGAATTCCTTTCAACATTTCATGGTCATTGATCTGGAAAACAGTGTGGACTTTTCCATGCACCGGTTTTTGGGATTTGACCAACTTCCCACCAAAAAACTCTCCAATGGCCTGATGTCCCAAACATATTCCGAGGACAGGTATTTTGTCATGGTAGTATTCCAGAATCTGTAATAAGTTTCCTGCCCTAGTGGGAATCTCTGGCCCTGGTGACAAAATCAAACCATCCCAGTCTCTCTTTTTAAGAATTTCGAGGTCAACATCATTTCTGAAAATTTCCAGATCCAAGCCAGCCTGTCTGAAATAATCAGCTAAAATATGGGAAAAGGAATCAAAATTATCGATCAACAGTACCATCTGCCGCTAATTTTACCAACTCCTGAATACCTGAAATGGTATCTTTGATAATCGGGGTAAACTGATCCAAATACATGATTACGAAAGGAGCAATAGGCTGGATAAAGGTATAGGATTTTGAGTTTTCAACCCATTCCTGAGAAACAAAAAACTCAAAAGAATTGGCTATCCATAGTAGAAGACTTAAGATAAGGGCTGTTTTGAATATTCCGAGAATTCCTCCCGCAATACTGTCCACAGACCCCAGAATGGTGAAATCCAAAGTCTTCTTGACCAGAAAAGCCAAACCTCGGATGATCAATATCACCCCAAGAAATATCATCAGGAAAGCTCCAAAAGGTAGAAAAAAAGTAAGTTGGTCCACTCTTTCTGCCAATAAAGCCGTCCCCCAGTCCATAAAATGGAAAGCGAGTATGACGGCGATAATAAAGGCAACAATGGAAAGGATGCTGATGAACAACCCTTGCTTGTAGCCACTATAGGCCCCCATAGCGAGAAAAACGATGATAATCAGATCCAGCATCCTATTTGAAAATCAGCCCAACAAGGCCTTTACCTTTTGGGAAATGGCTTTCCCATCTGCCTTTCCTGCCAATTCCTTGGTGGCAGCACCCATAACTTTGCCCATGTCTTTTGGACCATCGGCACCAACTTCGCTGATTATTTTTTTTAAGGCTGCTTCCAGTTCATCATCGGTCAGCTGCTTTGGAAGGAACTCATTGATGATTTCAAGCTCCGCCATTTCCACTGCATAAAGATCTTCTCTGTTTTGTTGTTTGTATATGTCAGCGGAATCTTTTCTTTGCTTGGCTGCTTTGGTGAGCAGTTTCATTTCATCCTCAGAGGTGATCTCTCCCTTACTTCCGCCTTTGGTCTCCTCCAACAAAATCAAAGACTTGATGGCCCTAAGCGCTCTCAATCTGTCTTTGTCTTTGGCCAACATGGCTTTTTTGATTTCACTTTCTACACTTGGCTTTAAACTCATTGTCTTGTTGTTTGTGTTATAGGTGTAAATTTGTCACAAAATTATCTTTTAATTTAGGAAAATGACCAAACTGAGTGTAAATATTAACAAGATAGCTACCCTTAGAAATGCACGGGGAGCCAATAATCCGGATGTTGTAAAGGTTGCGTTAGACTGTGAAAGATTCGGCGCCCAAGGGATAACTGTCCACCCTAGACCTGATGAACGACATATCCGCTATCAGGATGTAATCGACCTGTCCAAACTTGTGGCCACCGAATTCAACATTGAAGGATATCCTGACAAGAGGTTTATGGAAATTATCCGCTTGATCAGGCCTGCACAGGCTACTTTGGTTCCAGACCCTCCCCATGTACTTACTTCCAATAATGGATGGGATACCATTACCCATCAAGAAATGCTCAAAGACATTGTAGCCGAACTTCATGAATCCGGTACAAGGGTATCCATTTTTATCAATCCGGAGACCAAGTATTTTGAGCCTGCCAGAACTACGGGGACTGACCGAGTGGAACTCTACACGGAACCATATGCAAGCCTTTTTCCAAAAGACAGGAATGCCGCTGTCAAACCTTATGTTGAGGTAGCGCTCCTTGCCAAGGAACTAGGTTTGGGCTTGAATGCCGGACATGACCTTGATCTGCATAATCTCAACTTTCTGAAAAAAAGCATTCCGTTTTTGGAGGAGGTATCGATAGGACATGCCTTGATTTGTGATGCCTTGTACTTTGGATTGGAGAATACAATTCAGATGTATAGGAGGCAGTTGGAGGAGTGAGGAGATTTGAGACGTGAGATTTTAGATTTTAGATTTGGGTTTTCAATACCTTAAGGAATTTGAGAAATTCAAGAAATATTAATTAAAACAGTTGGTTTATGAAAGATGACAACTTCGGGCGAAAGTTATGAAGTTGTTAAATCCCGAGTGAAAAAGCAGCTATGAAGTTTGAATTAATCATCAAACCTGAAGCGGAACATGATATTTTAGAATATGCGAAGTGGTATGAACAAAAAAGAGAATTTTTAGGGATAGAATTTATTGAAGAAATAGATCATAAATTAAGTCTGATCCAAGTAAATCCCCTACATTATCAAATCAGGTAAAAAAATCTAGATTTGGATTGGTCTATCGGTTCCTATATGCTATTCATTTTACAGTTGAAGAAAGCAGGGTTATAGTATTAGCTGTATTATCTACAAGCCAAGATCCTGAAATTTGGAAATGATTAGTTAAATTTTTTCAAAAACCCATTGCCTCCATTTATATTCTGATCTACTCATTCAAACTATTTCTCCATGCAAAGGCCAACATAGGCAATTGCTGATAGCTGTTGACGCCGGCTTTTACGCCTTGGGTTTTGAGGAAAAGGTCATTGGATTTACGGCTAATGTCCAGATTGAAGGGTTTGATTTTTTGTTGGGCGATCTGAATGGAAATCAGGTCATTTCGGATACCTGCGGATAAAGTTTTATAAAAAGCAGTATAATCTTCCTTGGATATTCTATATATGTCATTCATCTGATAGCGAAGCAACCTCAGCTGTCCCGAATATTGCAACAAGGGGTCATCAGAATTGGAGCAAATCACCCATCCGATAAAATTAGCCTCTCCCTCATCCGTCACGCCATAGCTATGCGCCATTTCATGCGCAATGGTAAAAGGCTTTTCCAATGGATGCAAGGTTGGGTCAATATAGCTTTCGGCAGTAAATGGGAAATAAATACCCAAAATCCCCATCTTTCTCATAAAGCCAGCAGGATAGAATTGCTTGGTTCGAGGTTCTCCGGTAAAATTCAGCCCCAACAAATAGAGGTTTTCTCTCATATTGGCCCTAACCAGTTTTTCCAGATCGGGATAGTCCATGATACTTTCTATGGCGACAGTATCCTCCTCAATATTGTACCGCAATTGGTTCAGGATATTTCGGGTCAGCTGCAATTCACCCATAAGTTGTTCCTGATTTAGGGGCAAAGGTTTCATCCCTATTTGCTCAAAAATGGGAATCCTATGATAATTGTATCCCCACAGGATCAAAAAAAGAAATATAAGTGCGCCCAGGGAATTGCTCAAAGACCTAATGGAATATCCCAATTTGTTTTTCCAACCCTCTTTTCCAATAAGATAAAAGATATAGATCCCAATAAATACAAAAACAAAAGCAACAAATATGTATACTGTGGCAAAAGGCAATTGGGAAATGGTTTTGTCCACCAGATTTCTGATTCCTGGGAATAGGGTTCTGGAATATATTACCTCGGTCTTCTCAGGGTATTTAATGGCAAAATGCCTGATCAAAATACTGATCAGGCCCAAAATCGTCCACGTCCAATTCCCTCGAAACATCAAATTAAACTCCCTCTGCCTGCACTTCTTTGACTTCAGGAAGCATTCTGGTCAACAGGTTTTGAATACCTGCTTTCAAGGTTACCGTACTCGAAGGACATCCTGAACAGCTTCCCTGCAACAATACTTTAACAATTCCATCTTGAAAACTATGGAATACAATAGCACCGCCGTCCTGTTCCACAGCTGGACGGATATATTCGTCCAAAATGCCTTTAATTTTTTTAACAGTTTCAGAATCATTTTCATCAAAAAGAGGGTCCTTATCAAAATTGAACTGAACAGCGGCTTTACCTGCCTCAAGATATTTTTTGATATGATCTCTGATGAAATCCTGGATCTCTATCCAATCCAAATCTCCTTTTTTGGTAACAGTGACAAAATTTGAAGCAATAAATACCCTGTCTACAGAAGCGAAATTGAATAACTCATGGGCTAAAGGAGAATTTTCAGTGCTGGCCTGATCTGGATAATCAAAACTCACCCCTTCATCTGCCAACATAAAATTCACTACAAATTTCAAAGAATTAGGATTTGGATTAGCCTCTAAGTAAATATGAACGGGTCTTTTCTGTGCTTGTAACATGATTGGTCAATTGTTTGGATACTTACCTCCTTATACCAACAAAGCAGTAGATAAGTTCCTTTCGGGTTTAATTTTGAAGTTTTGTTTTTGCTACCTGAAAAAGGTAGGTCAAAGTAATCTCAATATTGGTGGAATTCATATCAAAAATCCTGTCCTGTCTTTCAGGTCTACCAAATTCATAGGAAAACCTAACATCTCCTTCCAAGGTACTTTTTCCAAACAATTTAGATAATCCAGCCCCACCGGTCAGTCCGTACATAAATTTCCTCGGATCATCTTGTGGCCCTCCATAAGTAGGTAATAATGTCGGCCCTTCAAAATTCCTTTGGGTGTCGGTGGCATTTAACAGATATCCAAAATGTGGCCCCAGTTTGATATGGAATCTGCCACCTCTTCCTGCATAAAAATTGGATAGGAATGGAACTTTTAGATATTCCCATTCAGATTGGTTGACAGCTAAAGAAACTTCATCTTCTTGGGTGTAGCCCAACTTTAAATACTGAAGTTCAATCTGTATTCCTGCATTTTTATTGGTAAAATGCTCCATGACAAATGCAAATGTCGGTGCAGTAATGCCAGAAGTCCGGACCGGTGGTCTACCAGGTGCATACCTGTAAGTTATATTTGAAGAAGAATATCCTCCTCTAATCCCAAAACTTGTCTGGGCCTCGGAAGCTTCCGAGACTCCCAATAAAATCAAAAACAAAAGAAACAAGCTTTTATGATGCATTTCCAAAATTAGGATTGTTTATCAATCTTTTCAACCTGAAGTACTCAGGATTTATCATTTTGAGAGAATTAGATGAGTAGCATGGACAGGCTTACCATCAATGGTCAAACCCTCTATAACCACAATTTTTGGACTTTCAGAATCATTGGTATGAAACTCCAAATTGATTTGTCCTGTATCTGAGTCTGTGACCAAATAAGGATTCCAATAAAGTGTCACCCGTTGGTCAATTTCGGGGTGTTCCTCTTCTAAACTATAATCAAATGGAACAAAACTTCCTCCATAGCCAAACCCATCAATCTCAAGACTGTTCAATCCCGGGGTATTTCCAGTTAAAACCGGCATTTGTGAGCCTCCACGTTTGAGGTAAATGGCAATTATACCATTTCTTCCCAAATCACCCATCATAGCACTCATTCTACTGACCACTTCAATCCTTTCTATGTCGTTGGGATTGATTGCAGCAATATTATCTGCAGCCCTTGTCCCTAGCCCCGAAGGCATCACGGCACCATCGACCATCACCAAAGGTTCCATGGAAAGGTTGGCAGAAGTGGCACCTCCCCTTATCCGAATTTGTAAAGTGGTCGTGACTGACATGCCAGGAATCTGAGTTTTAAGACTGTTGAGCAAATCACTGACAGTACCGTTTTTGTTAAGTTTGTCTCCACTGACCACATGGTCTGCTTTCCCATATATTGCCCGCCTCGTATTGTCCTCTTTTTCGGTTTCTATGGTTACCTGTTCCAGAGTTACAGTTTCTTCTTCATCCTCTAGTCCTTCAAAAATTGATTCATTGGTGGTAGTGATCTTGGGAAAGGTAATGTGAGAAGGAACAAAAAAAGGTGGGTTAAGTCTTGGGGTGAGCTCAAAAGTGCCAAATGCTTTTCCTTTTTTGTCCAAAGCCAAAAAGGCAAAATCAACCGGTCCATAAAAATCCATTTCTTCAAGGACAAAGGTGCCGTCTTTATCGGTTTCCTTCTCCATTGTCCCTTCAAAATTATTAAAATAAACGGTAAATGGCGTAGCAGCAGGCTTTGCTTTCTCGTTCAAAAATCTTCCAAAAACATTCCATTCCCTTTCAAGGGGATAAGTAAATTTCTCTGTTGTGATATTTTTAGGAACCTCCATCACCTTCAGGCTATTCTCAAGGTTAGATGATTCAGGAATAACAGAAGCATAATGAGTATCCCTAACAGAAACTGAAAGATTGGCAGAAACCGGTCTGCCACTTTCATCTTTTAAAGAAACCTGCAAAGACACTTTCTCTCTTTTTCCATAACTTTCCTTTTCTGAAACAAAAGTTGATTTTATCGGAAGGTTTAGATCTTGGGGATTTTCAGATGACAAAATTCTATCATAAGCAGAGAGCACTGGAAGAGCTTTTACAAAATAGGCATCAGGTCCATAGTTTCTGTTCCAGGAAGTATAGGCCCGAAGGTAATATTCCTTTTGCTTCAAAGTATCCGGAAGAAAAATTTCTCCAACAGCAAGTCCGTTTTCTATTTTGAATTTTTTCTGAATGATCAAATCCCTATCCCCTGATATGAGTTCTACATATAGAATTTTGCTCAGTTCCCTTTTCAATTCAGGATTGGCATATTGGAAATAAGCCTTAAACAGCAATTGATCACCCTGGTAGTAATATGGTCTATCAGTATGCAAATAGACTTTTTCTTGTAAGCTATTGGCATCTTTTGCAATTTGGACATCAATCCTATCAGCAAGCGTAGGTTTATAGTCCATGGGCAGTAAAGCGCTCACTTTTCTTTTATCCATATCCCCGGAGAAGGTTACATCCTGTGGATTTAGCACCATGCCATTAGAAGATATATTCACATAATTACCCTTTACTTCAAGCCAGGAGATTGGATAAGGAGCATCTTTATAAGTATTGACCGTTGAATAGCCTTTTTCATAGTGAATTTCAATCCTTCCTTTCATCAGAATTCGGTATTCACCCGGCTTTCTGCCTGCACTTACCAGGTTTTCAGGTTTGTATTCCACTATGGATTTTCCAAGTTCACTGGAAAAAACATCCGATCTCATATTCTGACTTGCGGAGCCTCCCGGCTTGTCTCCATAAAGATAGAATCCCTCTTGATTGTGGTTGTTTTGGATCATTGCCCTGAACATGTTCGCAGGGGATTTCAGGTAGGTATCTAACCTATTTTTTTGCCAAAGCTGTTGGGTTTTGGCATCATCGGTTTCCATTTCCACAAATCTCGTAGCACCTGAAATGATACTGTACTGGGGGGTAAAGGCAAACTCTTTGAGGTCAAAAGTCAGTGAATAACCCAAGGCGTTGTTTTTGATCTCAATAGGTTGAAATGCAACGGCCTTGAAATTGTTATTGCTATTGTCATCCGGAAAATCAATTACCCATGGATTAAGAATTTCACATTGGGCAGCCATATTATCATTACCCAAAAAATAATTTTTAAATTTTCTTAAATCCCTTTCCCATGCCCTGTCTCTTGAAGCTTTGATTTCCACATCTGAAAGCTCCTGTTCAAGAGACACCAAGGCTACACTGATGGTCAGTTGTCCCCCGGGTTTGAGGGAAGCCGGTTTTTGGATAGCCTGATAACCGATGAAGGAAAACCCAATTTCATACTCTCCTTCCGCCAAGTCCTTCAATTCATAATTTCCGTCAAAATCCGTTGTAGTAGCAATAGTGGTATTATTGATAAAGACATTACAAAAAGGGAGCGGTTCCCCTGTCTGATAGTCAGTCACTTTTCCTATGATGGTTCCAGTTTGTCCAAAACCTAAAAAAGGAATACAAAACAAAAATAAAATACAGGTCAGCTTTTTCATATAAATAATGTACTAATAATTAAGTCTGAATTATACTCATATTATTTTTAATCGTCAAGTTTAGTTAAAAAAAAAGCACAAAATCTTATTGAAATTGTGCTTTTTTATTTTCGTTATGGATTTTTAACAAAATTTTACTTTTTCTTCTTTCCATCTTTAATATCCTCAATATCTTCTCGATCCTTCAGCTTCTTGTCTTCTACGTTCTGATTGAGGAATTCGTTGATTTTATCTATTGGAAAGCTACTTGAGATCTCTCCAAAGGAGTTGATGTTCATCTTAAAACCATCAAGATCCTTATGTACTTTTGGGTTTTCTTCTTTTTTGGATTTCTTTGCCATGATAATTAACTGTTTACTTTTAAAGTTTTCAACGCAAAACCAATCCGTTTGGCCAATTCTTCTTTACCAATGATGCTGAAAACAGCCATCAGGTCCGGACCTGCACCAACCCCTGTCACAGCCAATCTTACCGCCTGCATGATTTTACCCAATTTGATGCCGTTTTTTTCCGCTGCTTCCTCCAACATGGATTTTGCAGATGCTGGAGTGAATTCTCCTGCGAACAGATTCAGTTTTTCTTTGTAGGTACCCAACACGATTACCGCTTCATTGTTCCATTTTTTGGAAGCCACTTCTTCGTCAAAATCCGTTGGGGCATTGACCATAAACTTTCCTTCTTTCCAAAGATCAGCCGGAAAAGTTGCCCTTTCCTTTATAATGTGAGCAATTTGGGCACCTTTAGCCAAATCCAAACTTATACCCTCTTTTTCAAGATCTGACAAGAGGTATGCTGCAAGTTCCTCATCTGATTTAGCCCTGAGGTATTGTTCATTGTACCACTTCGATTTATTGATGTCAAATTTTGTACCTGATTTGCCTATCCTTTCGATAGAAAAAGCTTCTATCAACTCCTCCAATGAGAACAGTTCTTTGTGGTCACCTGGATTCCAACCTAGAAACGCAAGGAAATTGAGGAAAGCATCGGGTAAATAACCCTGTTCACGGAATCCAATTGCTTTATCTCCTGTATTTGGATCAGTCCAATCCATGGGGAAAACAGGAAAACCCTGCTTATCTGCATCCCTCTTGGAAAGTTTTCCATTTCCATCAGGCTTCAACAAAAGCGGAAGATGTGCAAACTGGGGCATAGTATCCTCCCATCCAAAATATTTATACAACAACACATGCAATGGCGCAGAAGGCAACCACTCCTCTCCTCTGATCACATGGGTGATTTTCATTAAGTGATCATCCACGATATTTGCCAAATGATAAGTCGGCATACCGTCTGATTTCATCAAAACTTTGTCATCCAAGGTACTGGAATGCACCATAACCCAACCGCGGATCATGTCATTTAACCTTACTTCTTCCTTTCTTGGGATCTTGACCCTGATGACGTATGCTTCTCCAGATGCTAATCTTTCTTTGACCTCATCTTCAGGAAGGGTAAGAGAGTTTTTCATCTGGGTCCTGGTAATAGAATTGTACTGGGGAGAAACTACCCTGGCTGCGGTCAATCTTTCTCTCATCGCTTCGAGTTCCTCTGAAGTATCAAAAGCATAATAGGCATGCCCTTTTTCGATCAGGTCCATGGCATATTGCATGTACATGGGTTTGCGCTCCGACTGACGGTAAGGCCCACAATCTCCCGGATTCCAGGGACTTTCATCAGGACCTATTCCCAACCAATCCAAGGCTTCTTTGATGTATTCCTCAGCGCCCTGTACAAAACGTGTCTGATCCGTATCTTCGATTCTCAGCAGGAATTTACCGCCGGTTTTTCTTGCAAAAAGGTAATTGTATAGGGCGGTTCTCACCCCACCGATATGTAATGCTCCGGTAGGAGAAGGTGCAAATCTTACGCGTACTTCCTTGGTCATGGTATTGATTTATTCTTGTATCATGCGAAATATTTCCACATGTAAATATTATTTATTGGATTAAGGCTGCAAAGATAGGAAAAGATGAGGATACCTTAATTATGGCCATTGATATTGGCAAAGAATAATGAATTTTGATTAACCAATTATTTTTCATGAAATTGTTAAATATAACAATAAAATGAAATATTTATTGTCCAGGGAAAAGCGGCCCCCTATGAGTGATTCTAAGTTTCATTTGGAGAAATTCTATCAGCTTACTAAAAGATGGTAAAAATTAATTCACTCTTGTCGCATTTGTATTCAGAATTACGTCTTTAATAGAAATCGTAATTTGTCAATTTACTGCCATGAAAGGATTATTGAAAAACTTTTGTCTTGGGATACTGTTCGTATTGGCTTGTGGTTGCCTAAACCATGAAACAGATCCTGCGGATCAATGTATTGAAGGTAGGATACCAGGGGGATATTATAGACTAAGGTTTACTGACTGTTATAAAAAATCCATTTGGATTGAATTTTCTGAGTCAATCAAAATCGGAAAGAATGTTAGCATTCCTATGGCTGCACCTGTACTCCACCCACGCCCTCCAATAGAATACAAAAATGTGGTAGAAGCCATAATACCGGATTATCCCATAGATGAAAATATTTTGGAAGGCTTGGAAGCTTCTTCTATATTTTTTAATTATAGGATTGCATCTGATGTAGAGATAGCAGCTATTAGAAATAATGATCCTAACTGTATTGAAGTTTATGAAAATTTAGGGATACCGGTAATAGTGATTACAAAGTTTTCATTTGAAACCTGTCCCAATAAGTCAGAAAGTTTTTGATAAAAAGAGATCTTCCATTGAGCAATTGCAAAACCATGTCCTAGGAAGAATTGCAGGGATACTAAAACAAGGATTTTTTTCATTTAATGCAAAACAAAAAAAGGAACCCGATTGGGTTCCTTTTTTTGAGATAAAGACAATTAAGCGTCTTTTCTGTGTCTGATTTTCTCCTTGATTTTGGCTGCTTTTCCTTGACGGCCTCTTAAGTAGAACAACCTCGCTCTTCTTACCTTACCTTCTCTCAACAATTCGATTTTTTCGATGGATGGAGAAAGGATAGGGAAAATTCTTTCAACACCGATTCCGTTGGATACTTTCCTTACAGTGAAGGTCTCTCCATTTGAATTGGGGTTTTTTCTTTGGATGACAGTTCCCTGGAACTGCTGAATACGCTCTTTGTTTCCTTCGGTGATTCTCACGTGGACATTGATGGTATCTCCTGCTTTGAAAGATGGAAGTTTGGTTCTAGCCTCACTGTATTCCGCCTCTACAAATTTAATTAGTTCGCTCATAGCTGTATATTTTATGTGCTTGTGGTTCGCTACCACAGAGCTATTTTTGATAGATTCAATTATTTCATTCAAACTTTAAATCGCCTTGGAATTCATTGCCTTCCAATAAATCAGGCCTTCTTTCCTTTGTCCGGCGAACCGATGCTTCAAACCTCCATGAATCAATTTTGGACTGATGACCTGACAATAAAATATCAGGCACTTTCATTCCATCATATTCCGCTGGTCTGGTATATACTGGAGGGGCCAAAAGCCCATCCTGAAAGGAATCTGTCAATGCTGAGGTCTCATCATTTAAGACACCGGGAAGAAGTCGGATAATTGCATCAGCTACTACAGCTGCTGCTAATTCTCCCCCAGATAAGACATAATCACCTATGCTGATTTCTCTGGTTATCCATTTTTGTCTGATTCTCTCATCCACGCCTTTATAGTGTCCACAGAGAATGATTATATTACCTTTGAGAGAGAGTTCATTGGCCATTGGCTGGTTGAATGTTTCTCCGTCGGGGGTCATATAAATGACCTCATCATAATCTCTTTCGCTTTTCAGTGCTTCGATACATTTTGCAATAGGTTCTATCATCATGACCATCCCTGCGCCACCTCCAAAAGCATAGTCATCAACCTGCTTTTGTTTGCCGCTGGAATAATCTCTTATGTTGTGTATCCGAACCTTTGCGAGTCCTTTTTCTTCTGCTCTTTTGAGTATAGAATGAGAAAAAGGACCTTCCAATAAATCCGGAACAACTGTGATGATATCTATCCGCATCAGTCTTCCAAGTATATGTCAAGCAATCCTTCGGGCAATGAGCAGTAAACTTTCTTTTCTGCTTTGTCAACCTTCTGAATAATTCCGTCCTTGATAGGAATCAGAACTTCTTTACCCTGATGGTCAACACCCAATAAATCCTGGGTTTCAAGGTCATAAATGACTTTGACTTCCCCTATATTTCCAAGTGCTTCGTCCAACACTTCAAACCCAATGAGTTCGTGATAATAATACTGATCTTCATCTAACTCCTGCAGTTCTTTTAATGGGAGAAACAAAGCTGACCCCACTAACTTATTTGCATCATCCACCGAATCGAAATCTTCAAATTTTGCCAAGACTTTGTTATTGTGCTGCAATACAAAATGCTCGATAAAAAAAGGGACCAATCTGGATTTTTGCTCGATGAAGATATGCTTGAGATCTTCATAATCCTCTGGATAATCGACATCCAGTACTATACTCACTTCTCCATAAAGCCCATGAACTTTGGCTACATAGCCCAATTGAAAACAACTGTCTTTGTTCATGGTAGGATTTAATTATGCTTTAGGCTCTTCTCCTTCAGCGGATGCCTCTGGAGCTACTTCTTCAGCAGGTGCTGCAGGTGCTTCCTCCTCTTTAGATGCTTTTGGAGCCTCTTCTTTAGTAGTTGCTACTGGAGCTTCTTTCTCGGCAGATGCTTTTGGAGCTTCTTCTTCAGCGGGTACGGCCGGAGCTTCTTCCTCTTTTGATGCTTTTGGAGCTTCTTCTTCAGCAATTGCTACTGGAGCTTCTTCTTCAGCAATTGCTACTGGAGCTTCTTCTTCAGCAGTTGCTACTGGAGCTTCTTCTTTAGCAGTTGCTACAGGAGCTTCTTCTTCAGCGGGTGCCGCTGGAGCTTTCTCCTTTGCAGGTGCTTCAGCTACCGGTGGAGCTGCTGCGGCAATTGCGTCAGCTTCTCTTTTCTTAATAGCATCAAGTCGGGCTTGATTTTTAGCTGTTTCAGCGTCCATTGCTTTCTGGCGTGCATCAGCTTTGGACTGAGTAAGTTTGTCAACTTTTCCTGTAATTGTAGATTCTTTGCTTTCTTTCCAAGCTTCGAATTTTTCATCTGCCTGTTCTTGGGTGATAGCACCTTTTAAGACACCTATCTGAAGGTGTTTTTGCAACAAGATACCTCTGTAAGAGAGCATTGCCTTTACAGTTTCTGTAGGCTGGGCACCATTCAACAACCATTTAAGAGCGCGCTCATTGTTGATGTTAATGGATGCAGGGTCAGTGTTGGGATTGTAAGTCCCTAATTTGTCGATAAAGCGTCCATCCCGTGGAGCTCTAGCATCAGCTACTACTACGTCATAGATGGCCATTTTTTTTCTGCCTCTACGCGATAATCTGATTTTTACTGCCATATAAATTTGATATTTAGTGAATTGATGGATCCCGTCCATC
>NZ_JBGSXS010000388.1:0-3640 GCF_041751335.1 Aquiflexum sp. | reverse complement strand
GGTCTGTGGCCCACCAAAGACCTGAATCAAAAACAAAAATAACCTTTCTTCTGCAGGTGCCAAATCCTTAGGGTAAAGCTTTCTCAATTCAGGTGATTCCTTAACATGCTGATAAAAGTGTTGGACAAGGTTTCTTATTTTTCCCTCTCCGAGGCTTTCGTAGATGGATTGGGCAGGATTTGTCATTGTAGGGGATTGGGTTATTTAGGAGAGCAAAAATAAATATTTCTTTAAGACATCATTGGTTTTTATTTTTGAGTTTTACAAATTCTGAATTGCTGGGGTAGGGTAGTACAAAGAACAAACTGTTGTTCCAACTGTGCCTCGTCAGTCCCTGTAATGTATTGGTTCGGTCTTTTAAATCAATTACTTTATATTAGTTTCATGGAAGAGAAAGAAAGCAGGAACGAAGTAAATGATCGATTAACCGAAGACAAAAGGTATACCTATGCTGATTACCAGGGATAGGACATGGTTGAAATGTTGGAGTTAATCAGGGGCAAAATATTGCGACAGGCGGCGGCACCGAGAAGAATGCATCAGAAAATATCCGGCAAAGTTTTTAATAGATTGTTTAATTTTTTGGAAGATTAACCCTGCGAGGTTTACTAAGCTCCCTTTGATGTTCGGTTGCCTGTAAAATCCAAAAGGAACAAAGAAAAAGATAAAGTAGTCCAACCTGATATTTGTGTGTTTTGTGATAAAAGCAAACTGGATGAGTTGGGTTGTGTCGGCGCACCGGACTTGATCATTGAGCTTCTTTCGCCAGGAAGTAACAAAAAGGAACTTAAAAACAAATATGATGTCTATGAAGAAAGCGGGGTTGGTGAGTATTGGATCAATGGCGATGAGGATAAATATTTTATCGCCAATACTGTAAAGTTCTTGTTTGTGAGAAAGAATAACTATTTAAAATCCGGTTTGGGTCATGTTCTGCGAGGAATATGGCCCAAACCGATATCTGATGTATTAAGTATTTTTGGCATGAAAAACCTAAATTTATACAGTCATTACAAAATACTATTCTGCCTGACAAAATAGAAGGGGGTTTAAGATTCTTTAAAAAATCACACCCTTTTCACCTTCAACGAAGTCCCTTCCGTACTGATCACTTTTATTTTTTCACCCTTATCTATGAATTCCCCCCTTGAATAAGCATCATAGACCTCTTCATCAATGATGATTTTCCCACTTGGCATGAGCCTAGTATGGGTGATACCTTCTTTATCCAAAAGACTGTCGGCATAGGAGGTTGAAGTATATCCATCTGCACTCTGTTGTGTGTTGGCCAGTGAAATGGAGCTGAAGGCTTTCCATTGGTTTACTTTTGGGGCAAAGATAAAAATGAGGGATATGGCTGCAATGGCTGCTAAAATAACTGTCAATAAAGCGACAAATAAATCTCCGGAAGGAACAAATGTAAAATCAAAGGCATCATTTGGGATCATACCTAGGGTAAGTCCTGTTAAAATCCCTAGAATCCCTAAGATCCCAAAAACCCCAAAACCGGGAATAACAAAGATTTCAACCAATAGCAGTATACAGCCTACCACAAAGACAGCGATTTCCCAATTTTGGGCCAATCCAGTGAGGTAATAGGGGATAAAATAAAGAATCATAGCTGTCACAGAAGCTGCAAGTGGAAATCCAACTCCTGGAGTTTGAATTTCAAAATAAATTCCAGCAAAAATGACCAAGATCAAGAAACCACTGACAGCCGGATTGAGGAAAAAAGCGATGACTTTTTCTACACCTGCGGTATCATATTCCACGATTTCGAAATCTTCCAAGCCTTGCATTTCTACCACTTCAGAAACGGAATTGACCTGTCCTTCACAAAAGCCATTTGAAATGGCCTCGGATACAGAAAAGGTAATTACCGTTCCCTTTTCACTGATGCCTTCTATTTCAAGATTTTGGTCTACCATGGCTTCCGCAATTTTTGGGTCTCTGCCTTTGGCCTCAGCAGTGCTTCGCATCATGGAGCGCATATAGGATTGGTATTTGTCCGGTGCCGCATCACCTCCTCCGCCCATCACTACGGTAGCAGCTCCGATACTTGCGCCGGGTGCCATATAGATACTGTCACATGCAATAGAAATCAGCGCACCTGCAGAGGCAGCATCTTTGTTGATCCAAACATGGATAGGAGTTTTTGTTTCGAGAATCATCGTTCTGATATCATCGGCATCATTGACCGCGCCTCCATAAGTGTCCATTTCAATGACAATCATATCGGCATTCTGCTTTTGTGCATCTTCCAAAGCCAGTTTAACCTTCCTGTTCATCCGAGGGTCTATGTTGTCGTCAATTTTGAAAGTGTAGACCTTTTGTTTTGTGGATGATAGACTATCCTGTTGAAAAGAAAAGGAAAGACCCGGTAAGGCAAATAAAAATATTGAAAGTATAAGAAGCTGTTTCATGTGGTAATTTGTTTGTGCTATGAATATACCAAAATATCTTAAATCTGGCACCTCAGCAATTTTTATTAGCGGTTTGTCGAGGGAACTAAATTTGGTTTATTTTAGCCAAAAATTAATAGATTATGATTAAAAAAATAGTAACATCAGTCTTGCTGATGACAGTTTTTGGAGCATTTTCCTTGCTCAATGGTCAAACAGATAGGTGGCAACAAAAAGTAAAATACGACATGGATATCACCATGGATGTGAATAAAAATATTTACAAAGGGAATCAGAAACTTCAATATACCAACAACTCCCCCGACACCCTGAGCAGGGCTTTCTATCACTTATACTATAATGCCTTTCAGCCAAACAGTATGATGGATGTAAGGTCTAGGACTATAGCTGATCCTGATAGAAGGGTGTTGGACAGGATACAGAGTTTGAGTCCTGCAGAAATAGGATACCTGAAGGTGAGTTCAGTATTAATGAACGGCAAGAAAGTGGATTTTGAACATGTAGAGACTATTCTTGAAGTAAATTTGCATGAACCTATTTTGCCTGGACAAACTGTGGTTTTTGATATGGAATTCGAAGGGCAGGTTCCTTTGCAGGTAAGGAGGGCAGGCAGGGACAATGCTGAGGGAATCCGATATTCTATGTCACAATGGTATCCTAAGATGGCAGCCTATGATGTAAGAGGCTGGCATGCAAACCCATATATCGGAAGAGAGTTTTATGGTAATTTCGGAGATTTTGATGTCAAAATTACCATTGACAAAAGCTATACGCTAGGCGGAACAGGTTATCTTCAAAATGCCAATGAAATCGGGCATGGATATGAAGATGCTGGGGTAAAAGTGGCCAAACGAAAAGAAAATATGCTGACCTGGCACTTTTTCGCACCCAATGTACATGATTTTATGTGGGCAGCCGATCCAAAATATACCCATGAGAAGGTGAAAATGAAAGATGGACCCATGGTTCATTTTCTTTATGTAAAAAATGAAAAGACAGCGGAAAACTGGGGTAAGTTAAAGGATTACACGGTCAATGCCATCCAATATATGAGTGATAATTTCGGTAAATACCCCTATGAGCAATATTCTGTCATTCAAGGTGGGGATGGGGGAATGGAATATCCTATGTCCACGCTGATTACCGGGCACAGAAATCTCCGAAGCCTTGTTGGGGTGACCGTTCATGAACTTATCCATAGTTGGTATTATGGGGTT
>NZ_JBGSXS010000387.1:0-52919 GCF_041751335.1 Aquiflexum sp. | reverse complement strand
TGGCAACCGGAAAGATTGAAAGTATTTTAAAAAGCATTTCACCTTCCCCATCTATAAATTTATCCCTTCCCAGGGTACTGATAAATCGCATGATTTTCATATCCGCATTCCAGACAAAGGCGGGAGGGTAGCTACTGATATATTGTTCAGCATCAGCTTTGAACCATTCATTTTGATCAGGTTTTAGTTTGATTTCAAATGTCTGTTCCATTTGGACTATCTTGATGGCAGGTTTACCCACGATCCCACTTTTATCTAACCAATTTCTAACAGGGAAAGGTAAGTCCACAATCATTTCTTTGGTGATGGTTTTTTTGTCTTGTATTGAAGATTCTTCTTGAATAAAACCGATCTCTTGGTTGACCATTTGCTTAAAATTGAATTGAGCGTAGGCAACTATTGATACCAAAATGATGATAAGGTTTGGTATAGAGCCAAATTTAGCCTCTGACCAAAATTGAAAAATCAGAATTTGGGAAAGAACAGCCCCAACAATTCCCCAAATCCACCAATTGGAATGATTGATAAGAAATAGGATGGCAGAGATGGATATTATGATAAGCACTAGGAGCCAAATTAAACCCATAGGTTTAGATACTGGAAGCGTAAATTCTTTCAATTCGGCCAATTCGAAAGCTTTTAAAAATGCCAAAATATGTATGAGGGCATGAATCAAGATGAGAATAATAAAGAGGACTTTCATTGAAGTAGGATTTAATGGGTGAAAGTTAGTTTGAAAAACCCCAAATTCTCCTGACAAGAATCATGTATTCAATTGATTTTGGTTTTGACTAAAAGCAGCAGTACAGGATATATTTACAATTCAAGAAAAACTTAAGGGAGTCCTGAATTTCTTAAATTCATTTCCCTTTACTCTAAACAAATACTTAGACTTTGAATTACTGAAAAATGGCACATTCTCAGACCATATACCTCAATGAAAAAAACAAAGGGTTATTGAATCCATTTTCCTTTCAAGTTGACCCTATGGAACGGTTGCTTTTGGTCAATTTTGAAAGTGACCCTGATGTCATTTACAAGGGATTTGAGCCTCAATATTTTGACGATCAAATTCATGGAAAGGGACTTCTGGTCATAGGTTGGAGGAATGACCTGAAAGTGGATGTCTATCATGAACCAGGGTTAAAGCTCCGAGAGGAGACCTATGATATTGCCGGTAAAGGTCTCAATCAAATGAGTGAAAGGAATTTCGAAAGCGCTGTTTGCGAAATATTGGATGCAGGGGTTTATGCTGATATTATTTTTGAAGATAATCTTGGGAGGAAGGTTGAAATCAGGATTTTAGAACAGCATCCAAAAAAGAGGAATCCATTTGGTCTATTGGCACCAATGGGGGATGCAGCAGAGAATCCTTCGGCTATGCCTTTGGTATATGTACATGATTTTTATTTTGTAAGGAGAAGGCATTCCAATTTTCAATTAAAAATTGATGGGAAACACCACAAACCGGATAAATTCCCGATCCCATTGGATGGTACATGGATGTATTTTACCAGATATTCGGGAGATCCATTTATTGTCACATTTAATCCTGCCATAGATGGAAATTTAAAAACCATGGAGAATATTGAAAACCAAAAGGTAAAAAATGGCAGCACTGAACTGGAATTATCTGAAAACGGTCCGGCAATGGAAATTAAAAAGATGACAGAAAAGACATCTAACCACGAAATAAATGTGGTTTTTGCGCCCGCTTTTCCCCAGTTGAATCTGCTCCGTAATTCGGTAGAAGTGTCAGGAGTCTTTTCAATAAAAGGACATAGCAGTACCGGAAGGATTGGTGGGGAATACCATGTCAAAAAATATGGAAACAAAATTAGTATAATACTTGAACCCTCTGAAGGCTGGATTCCCAATGAATCCAAACTTACTATCAGGTTTCTTTATGCGGTTGTCAAGATATTTAAGCATTGGCCAAAGACATACAGATGGACAGCCGAATTGGAAGAGGTGGATGGTAGTTGGGAAATGAAATCCGATTGGAAAAGGTTAAAATAATCCTCTAGATTTTCAATGAAGGCCTGAACCTGATTTGGTCCGGATAAGGGAAAGCATGGATGAATTCTCCATCCAGAATCCTTTTTTGGATTTTCTGCCAAAATTCAGGATCAAATAGATCTTTGTGGTATTCAAAAAAATATTCCCTGACATCTAACCTTCCGATCATAAATCTTTTGAAATCTTCAGGGAACACATCATTTGGGGCGATATCATACCAAGGACTTGATGCATAGATTTGCTCATAGTTTTCGGGTTTAGGTTTCCATCTAAAATTTATATCTGTCATGAATTCGATCTCATCATAATCATAGAATATAACCCGCTTTTGTCTGGTCACTCCAAAGTTTTTGGTCATCATATCTCCTGGAAAAATATTGGCTTGAGCCAATTGCAATATTGAATTACCATATTCTTCTACAGCTGCTTTAGCTTCCTCATGGGTACAGGTTTCCAAATAAATATTCAAAGGAGTCATTCTCCTTTCGATATATACATGTTTGATGATCAGTTCATTATTGTTGATTTCTATTAAGGAATTGACCGTATTCTTTAACTCTTCCATTAGCTTTGGATCAATTCTGTCCAAGGGAAGGTGGAATTCTTCAAATTCATGGGTATCGGCCATTCTTCCGACCCGGTCATGAAGTCCGACCATTTTATATTTCTCTCTT
Source organism: Aquiflexum sp. (assembly GCF_041751335.1). GTDB lineage: Bacteria > Bacteroidota > Bacteroidia > Cytophagales > Cyclobacteriaceae > Aquiflexum. The sequence continues at coordinate 50,226 of NZ_JBGSXS010000387.1, read as the reverse complement.
ACTTCTTGTCTAGTCATTGTTTTGGGAGGATCAAAATAATCTTTGATCATCTTGAATACAATATTGTAAGACGGCAAAGTAAATACTGTCATCACCATCCCTTTAACACCTTCGGCAATTATAAACTGATCTTGACTTTGGCCCAAATGGTTCAAAAAATCTCTATAAAATTCCGTTTTACCGTGTTTGTTGAATCCTATTGAATTATATAATTCATGGATTTTTTTGTTGCTAATAACTGAATTGAGGAAAGAAACTAATTGAGAAGGAATGTCAGTTTCGACCATGAAATAGGATCTTGTAAAACTGAAAAGGCCACTCATCAAATTGGGATTGAATACCATTGTATCTACAGCTATGCCTTTCTTTCCATGAATGAAAGGTATTACAAAAGGCATCCATTTATTATCAACCCGAATTCTCCCAATAAGGTAAGCAGCTTTGTTTCTATAAAACACACTTTTCAAAACATGGGTTGTGGTGTCTTCAGTTGCCTTGTATCTTGTCAAAATCACATCTTTGATACTTTTGACAAGAAACCGGACATCCTCGTCCTTGTTTAAATAAGGAACTCCAAACTCAAAGTCATCAAGGATTTTCTCAATGATGGTTTCGATATCCCATTCTGCGGAATAACTATTAAAAAGATTTTCCGAAGCGTAAATTTCGCAGGCATTGTAGCCTTCATGAACAAACATAAGGGAATCATTGATGGCAAGACCGGGGTAGGTTTTTCTGATAACAGAATTAAAATATGTTTCAGCGAGTTCTTTGTCTTTTCTATTTGAAATGACTTCGGAATATTTTGATTTTGATTCGTGCCAAAAATCAAAATCAACAACAGCTTCCCCAAGGAAATCGCTTAACTTTTCTCGTGTTGATCTAACTTGATCTTTATAAAGTCTGAGCCTTTTGCGGTGGTTCAGTTGCATACCAGTCCAATCCCTTTTTTTGAAATATTGAGGTGCGGATATGGTGAGTTCCTTGAATGTTTTAAAATAAGACTCAAAACCACCGAATATCAGCTGGACCGAATGTTCAATTTTTTGTTTATCTATAATTTTTTTTTTCATCATTTTCCAAAGGGATTTTTAAGGTAAACCCGTGCGAAACTTGATAGGAAATATAGTTAGAATTAAAATTTATCCTGTCCAAATGAAATAAAACTCTTGAAAAAATGCAGTTCGAAATGCGCATAATTGGATTTGACAATCAACATTTTTTATTTGAAATGAAATGGGTAGCCAGAAAAATTTTTAATGGATATAGATATAATTTACAGGCTTTTGCATAAATAAATCAATGCCAATTTCAACCATTTTCTTTTGAAAATTATCTTTAGATTTTGACAAAATAAAATTTTCGCAATCGATTGTTTGGACATTCTAAAAACATTATTTACCTTTCTAGCGTGTTATTCATACAATGAATATCTACAATAGGTTTAATAGGTTTGAGAGATGAAAAAGGTCGGCGCAATGTTCCGACCTTTTTTGATATTTGGGATTTTTATGTTTCATTCGTAGTCATTTAGCCCATAAGAGATGAACCTTTTTTCCTTTTACACCATCAGACATTTGATGATACTTTCATTGGCCCTACTCGGTGCCTGTACTTTTGAGAAAGAAAAAAAAGAAGAGATAGTTTTAGAAACAGAAATAAGTCTTGAAGAGGAACATAGACAGTTGCTTTCGATAGGTCTGCAGCAGATTCCGAAATGGGGAAGTTTTTGGAAAAAAACAGACCCAGGTTTTGATCCTTCGAGGTTCATCTTGAGCAGAGAAATACCTTATGAATCATTGGAGTGGCCGGAAGAAAATTTTATACAGCCAGGAAGTCCATTTTACAAATATTTGATACCTCATCCGGAGGGCGAAGGTGTTGTGGATATTTACAGCTACAAGGTAGTGATTCCGGAGGAGGACAAAGTTTCTTTTAATCCCGATTCTGAGGTGATTTATTTCAAATCTAATGGAATGCGGGAAAGGTTACTGTTCATGGGACCATCAGGGGGTTTTGAAGAAGCAGTATGGATCAGCCCTGAGTTATTGATGGTGACTGGTTTTTTTGAAGATGAAGAAGGAGTAACTCCTAAGATCTGGCTGATCAATCCAGAAGAACAGATTTATTTTGAATATATTCATCCCTACCACACAACCCAATATCCTAAAACAAAGTACCTAGTAGAGAAACTTGACAACATTGATTTTTAATGGATCTAGGGGAAGTAATAAAAAAGCTTGAACTAATGCTTCAAAACCCTTTACCTGGAAGATTGGGGCAAATCACCATGGCGCCCCAACCTGTAGATGAAGAGCGTTTTGTGTCTATGATCAGGGACGACCATAGAAAAGGGGCTGTATTGATGCTTTTTTACCCTGATGCAGGAAAAAGTTTTGTTCCATTTATCAAGAGACCGAGTTATCCAGGTGTCCATGGAGGTCAGATTGCTTTTCCAGGAGGAAAGTGGGAACCTGAAGATGCGGACCTCAGTATCACAGCTATCCGGGAAGCTGAAGAGGAAATCGGAGTAGATGGGAATAAAGTCCAGATTTTGGGAAAGCTTTCGGATGTTTATATCCCCCCTAGTAATTTCATGGTTTCTCCATATATCGGTTATGTCGAAGAAAAACCAAAATTCATTCCAGATCCCAAAGAAGTTGAAAGAATCATCAGCTGTCCTTTTTCATTGATTTTGGATAGAAATATCAGAAAAATAACAAAAGTAAAGGCTAGCTCTGGACTGAACCTTGAAGCACCATATTTTGATATTGAAAAGGAAATAGTCTGGGGTGCAACCGCAATGATGCTCGGAGAATTCACTTACCTATGGGATTCCCAAGAGTTTTGAAGTTTGTGGCTTTTGTGGTATTGTTGTAAGCCTAACAATAAAACTATGGAATTGGATGCACCTTTGATCAGCAATGATGCTGTTGTATTTGGATTGTTGATGACAGTTTTGGCTTTGGTGTTTACCACCTCCTCGAGCAAATCTCCCTTTTGGGTCAAATTCTACAGGATAGTTCCTTCTATCTTACTCTGTTATTTTATTCCTGCATTACTAAATTCATTTGGGGTGATCTCCGGGGAAACCTCAGACTTATACAAGGTTGCCTCTAGGTATTTGCTTCCTGCATCTTTGGTGTTATTGACATTGAGTATAGATTTTAAAGGTATCATCAAGCTGGGGCCAAAAGCATTGATTATGTTCCTTGCTGGAACTTTGGGTATAATAATAGGAGGTCCATTGGCCTTATTGACTGTATCAACTTTCCACCCGGATATCCTAGGTGGTGCTGGGCCCGATGAGGTATGGAGAGGTTTGGCAACCATAGCTGGAAGCTGGATAGGAGGGGGTGCCAATCAAACCGCCATGTTGGAAGTATTCGGTGCAAGTCCCTCCCTATTTTCGCAGATGATAGCTGTTGATGTATTGGTGGCCAATGTATGGATGGCAGTATTACTTTACTGGGCAGCAAAACCAGGGATCATAGACAAAATTTTCAAGGCTGATAGTTCTGCCATTCATGCCTTGCAGGAAAAGGTTGAGAATTACAGAGCCAATCTACTCAAAATCCCAACCATGGCAGATACCATGAAAATCTTTGGGATTGGATTTGCCTTAACTGGATTTTCGCATTTTATCGCAGATATTGTCGCTCCATATATAGGAGCAAATTACCCACAGCTAAGCCAATATTCATTGGATTCACCATTCTTTTGGATTGTGGTAATTGCCACAACAGGGGGATTGATCCTTTCCTTTACCAAAGCAAGGGAATTGGAAGGTGCTGGTGCCTCAAGGTTAGGCTCCGTACTTCTTTATGTGTTGGTAGCGACTATTGGCATGCAGATGGATCTGATGGCGATATTTGATAGTCCCATATTATTCCTGATAGGAATCCTTTGGATGATATTCCATGTATTGGTCATGTTGATCGTCGCATTCTTGATCAAAGCGCCGTTCTTCTTTGTAGCGGTAGGTTCACAGGCCAATGTCGGCGGTGCAGCTTCCGCACCGATAGTTGCTTCAGCCTTTAATCCATCTTTGGCACCGGTTGGCGTGTTGATGGCAGTTTTGGGTTATGCAGTTGGAACTTATGGTGCGTATATTTGTGGGTTATTGATGCAGATGGTGCATGGGTAGGGGTTGTGAGATTTTAGATTTAAGATTTTAGATTTGAGATTTGAGAAATGAGATTTGAGACTAAAGACACAAGACGTAAGATACAAGATGCAGAAGCTAGGCGAGATGCGAAAGCTGAGAAAGAGACATTATGACGCTTTGATAATTTATGCAATAACTACTTAAAAAGACCTCTCCTTGTCATGTCGACGAAAGGAGACATCTGAAGAGACGTAAGAACCAATAGTCAAGAAATAAGATGCAAGTTGCAGGAGCAAAACTAGATGAGAAAAAATAAGCAGGCAGGTATGTCAACTTGACTTCCACTAAAACAATTACAACCGTCCGCTAAGCCGAAACCACTATAACAATTACAACTTTACTAATTCCTATGGCAACCTACCGCAAATTTATTTTTATCTGCAACGGATCTGATTGTAAAAAGGGAGGATGCAAGAAATTGCAAAAGGAAATCAAAGACCTGATTGCATCTGAAGATCACAAAGGCCGGTACAAAATCATCAAGACAAAATGTATGGATTTCTGTAAATCAGGTCCTGTGGTGGTGGTGAATAATGAGGTGTTGAAAAAGGCAGATATAGTAGGGGTGAAGAAGAAATTGGGATAGGTTGGTTTAAAATTTTTTTGAAGGGTCAGAAGCTAGGTTAATCCTTTAATGGATAGTTTTAAAATTTTAAAAATAGTTTGGCAATCTATTATTGGTCTACCAGCTTGGTGGACGATTTCATTATAGCCTTCAAGAGTTGTGCTTTCTATTGTCCAAATTGCTCCCAAAGTCCGCAAAACTCAATGGCACTGCGAGTACGCATCCAATTTTGGATTATGTAATTGGTTCGCTCAGAATCGCGGTAACGTGCCATATCAGTAAGCGAAATATAGTCATCTGACTTTTCTGAGTAGAGACTAATTTCCCTTCCTTTTACTTCAATTTTTCTATTCTTAGCCATGTCCATTTTTTTTTAATTGGGGGAAATTGCCTAAATTAAACTAAAAACAAAGAGAATAAACGAAAATTATGGATGGAGTTTTTAATAAAAGCTACTCCAGATTTACTTCTACTATGGTATTCTTAAATGCTATATCAAGTTAGCAAAAAATCAATTTATTAAAAACAGCCAGATAAAATCCAAACAAAAAAGCCAGGTCTTTCAAACCTGGCTTTTAAATTAATGTATTCCGTTTAAGAACCTATTCCATCGGATCTTACTGAACATGGACTTGTGCTTGTCCAATGAAAGCCATAAGAACCATGCTTTCCCTACAATATGGTCTTCAGGGACAAATCCCCAATATCGTGAGTCAAGCGAATCATGACGGTTATCTCCCATCATAAAATAATAGTCCTGTTTGAAGGTATAGCTTGTGACTTTTTGACCATCTATAAAGAGTTCATTGTTTTGAACTTTGACATCTTTATGACCTTCAAACTGCTCAATTGTAAAAACATATTTGTTGATGTTGTCCCGATCCATTTCGATGGTCCAACCTTTGCCTGGAATTTCCAATGGCCCCAGATTGTCTTTATTCCATCCGAAATAAGCCCCGTCAGGAAATACTCTTGGATCACCAAAATCAATCCTATCAACTCTCATTGTAACGGATCCTACAGCAGGTGATTTCCCCAACCTTTCGGCTGTTTCAGCAGTTGCCATCACCATATATCCTGACCCGTTCGAAAAAGGCATATAGCTATCCACATTGACTCCATAATCATCAAAGAAATCAGGACTAAGGGTCCTATCAGTCATCACATCATAGGAGTATTGCATTTCCTCGGGATTTGTTCCAAGTTCGCCATTGACATAGATCTGTGTTTTTTTGATCTCCAGGACATCTCCTGGTATGGCCACAGCCCTTTTGATATAATTGGTTTTCAGATCAACAGGATATTCAAATTCCGCAGGATAATTGAAAACAACGACATCATTCCTTTTGACGGAAGTGAACCCTGGAAGACGGAAGTAGGGCAATTCGATCCAGTCTAAATAGGAATTGGCATTGGTGCCCCATATTTTTTGATGTGTTAGAGGCAACTGTAAAGGTGTTCTTGGTATTCTTGTTCCATAGTGCATTTTGCTCACAAAAAGAAAATCACCTACCAAAAGGGATTTTTCCATAGATGCTGTAGGAATGGTAAACGGTTCCAGCAAAAGCCATCTGATCAGAGATGCAGCAATTACTGCAAAAACCAAAGCGTCTGCCCACTCTCGGGCCGCTGACTTCTTATTTTTAGGTTGAGTCATTTTAGTTTAAAATTTTAGAAAGATAGGAAATCATCCATTGATAAAACACCTTTTTTATTTTTTATCCACTCTGCTACCAAAACTGCACCAACAGCAAATCCTTTTCTACTATGTGCGGTATGAGAAATCTCAATATCATCGATTTCAGAACGATAGCGTACTATATGGGTGCCAGGTGAGGGATCAATTCTTTTGGAAGTTATTGGCAAGTATTGATCGAAAGCGGACGTTGCTTCGGACAGTTTCCAGTCCTTTATTCTGGGAATTTCCTGAATAATGCCTTCGGCAAGGGTGATGGCGGTACCACTTGGGGCATCCTTTTTTTCGGTATGGTGAATTTCCTCCATACTAACATGATAAGAACTCTGTTCCTTCATCAAGGAAGAGAGAAAACGGTTTACTTTGAAGAAAATATTGACACCTACACTGAAATTAGAGGCATAAAAGAAAGCTGTGTTTTTCTCATTGGTAAGTGTTTCAATCTTTGGCTTTTTGTCCAACCACCCTGTCGTTCCTGCCACGACCGGGATTCCCCTTGAAATTGCCCAGCTGATATTTTCAAAAGCGGCATCAGGCTGACTGAATTCAATGGCCACATCAATTTTAGTGGAATCAAGCTCATCAAGTTCATCCCTGTTGTCAATGTTGATTTTTGCAGTGATTTGGTGTCCTCGGGATTCAGCGATTTCACCGATTATTTTCCCCATTTTTCCATATCCTAGAAGTAATATATTCATGTTTTGATCAGAAATTTATTTTTAGTGACAGTCCAATCAGATTTCCTCCCCCGGCAGTCAATGTTTCATATACAGGTTCAAACCTGAAAGTTAAATCTTCGCTGACATCAAACGCTGAAAGATGGGCATCTACATTTGCATCGACCATATTCAAAGCATAAATGCCCATAAACAGAAAGTAATTCAAATCCCTGTTCCTTCGCCAGAAATTCACGTTCCTTACAATCCCATCCCTGTTTAAGTTGGGAAATGCACGTTCCGGATCAGTCAAACCCCCTGGCTTATCTAATGCAAACAGGGCAGTTTTGAAGAGCTGATATCTTCTGTTGTTGAATTCAATAAAATAGATATTGGCAGCAAAACCACCATATATCAAAGGGACTTTCCAAGCTTTTCCGTTGTACACCTGACCTGCACCTGGGAGAATTGCAGATAGAATAGTAGCCTTTCTTGGATCCTTAATATTCTTATTACTGAAGTCAACTTTAACGGTATCTATATTTTGATTTTCATTTTGTGCCTGTGATGTTAAAGCAGGCAATAAAATAAAAACAGCAATGATATAGATGTATATCATTGCTTTGAAGTTAGGGTACAAAAGCCTGATGATTTTTTCCTTTTCCAAGGCTCAGATGATCTCCAATATTTCCAGGATTCTATTTAGGTCCTCAGATGATCTAAAGGGGATTTTTATTTCGCCTTTACTTTTGGCATCTGATTTTAGCTGCACCTTTGCGCCAAAATGATTGGCCAGGCGATTTTGTATTTTACCAATTTCATATTTTCTGACAGGATCCAAAGCAGGACCTTTGGTGGCACCTTTTTCTTCCTGACCTCCGTTGATTGCCTGTACCAATGCTTCAACTTTTCTAACACTCAGTTCTTCTTCTATGGTCTTTTTGAAAATTGCCAGCTGCCGATCTATATTCTCGACATTGATGAGTGCACGGGCATGGCCCATAGTGATTTTATTGTCCCTTAGTCCTGCCTGAATATCAGGAGGTAACTTCAGGAGCCTAAGATAGTTGTTGACAGTTGTTCTGTTTTTACCGACCCTGTCTCCAAGTTCTTCCTGTTTGAGATCACATTCAGCCAATAGTCTCTGATAAGAGTGGGCAATTTCAAGTGCGTTTAGGTTTTCCCTTTGGATATTTTCTATAAGGGCCATTTCCAGCATTTGTTGGTCATTGGCAGTCCGGACATAGGCGGGGATTTTTTCCAGGCCGGCCATTTTGGAGGCCTGAAATCTCCTTTCTCCTGCGATTAACTGATATTCGCCTTCTTCGAGTCTTCTAACCGTGATGGGCTGAATGATACCTTGGGTGACGATGGAATCTGAAAGTTCCTGAAGCGCATCCTTGTCAAAGTAAGTCCTTGGTTGAAAAGGGTTTACCTGTATTTCAGAAAGGGGTATTTCAAAGACACCGGCCGAAGGGAGTGCAGGTATAAGGGATTCAGGTTTATTTTTTTGTGGGGAATCCTGCAGCAAAGCTCCTAGTCCTCTTCCCAGCGCACTTTTCTTTGGTGTAGGTTTTTTATCAGCCATAAATATTATTCAATCAATTTACTTTTTCCATTCCGTTTTTAACCGCTATTTCATGGGCCAAGTTGAGATAAGCTACTGCGCCTTTGCCTTCTGCATCGAAAGCTATGACAGGTAGACCAAAACTAGGCGATTCACTTAAACGGACATTTCTGGGAATGATTGTATCAAAAACCAGGTTTTTGAAGTGCATTCTTACTTCTTCTACTACCTGATTGGAAAGTCTTAATCTGACGTCATACATGGTAAGTAGTATACCTTCTATTTCCAGTTCAGGATTGAGTCTGGTTTGTATAATTTTAATTGTATTCAATAGTTTGCCAAGACCTTCCAAAGCAAAGTATTCACATTGCACAGGAATAATGACAGAATTAGCTGCTGTCAGGGCATTGATAGTAATCAGACCAAGCGAAGGTGAACAGTCAATGACTACAAAATCATAGTCATCTTTGATATTACTAATGACAGCCTTCATTTTTTCCTCCCTATTTTCCAAATTGATCATTTCTACCTCAGCACCTACCAAGTCAATATGGGATGGAATCAAATCTAATTTTTCTATTTCAGTTTTGTGGATAATAGAGCGGATATCAATACCATCCACCATACATTCATAAATGCTTGTTGTGATTTCTTTTGGATCATGTCCCAAGCCAGATGTAGTATTGGCTTGAGGGTCGGCATCTACCACAAGGGTCTTAAATTCCAAAACTGCCAAACTGGCTGCGAGATTCATGGCTGTAGTGGTTTTCCCTACGCCTCCTTTCTGGTTAGCAATAGCTATAACTTTTCCCATAAAATATTTAGAGCCTAATAGATTCACCAATATTAAGCAAAATCAAATCTTTTCCTGCTTCCTTAGCAGCTTTTTTTGCGACTTCACTATCTATCTCTATGTAGGGAAAGGTATCATAATGCATTCCTACTATCTTTTTTGTTCCCACAAAATCAGCAGCTTTGATGGCATCTGCTATACCCATCGTGAAATTGTCACCGATGGGAAGGATGGCAAAATCAATTTTGAATTCTTCACTAATAAGCTTCATGTCGTAGGTAAGTGCAGTATCTCCAGCATAATAAAAACATCCTTGGTCGTGCTTGACAACAAAACCCCCTGCAACACCTCCGGAGGAGCCATCAGGAAGTGTACTGCTGTGAACCGCATGTACATATTTGACTCTACCAAAGTCGAATGTTTTGCTTCCCCCATGGTTCATGGGGTGATACCTCTCAACACCCTTTTCAGCAAACCAAACCGCAATTTCATAATTGGAAACCAACATGGCATTATTTGATTTTGTTATACTTTCGGCATCGGCTACGTGGTCTTCATGACCATGGCTGATCAGCACGTAATCAGGTTTGATGGAAGCAACATCTATATTAGATGCTTTGGGATTTGGGCTGATAAAGGGGTCAAAAAGAATTGATTTTTGGTTGACTTTAACGAGATAGGACGAATGTCCGAAATAGGTCAGTTCGATCATGTGATTGATATGCTTGTTTTTCCTAAGGTTACAAAGATATCATTTAAATTTTTGCATGAAATAGAATGTTATCCACAAGGGCTTGTGGATTACAGTAATGACCTCATTTTAAGTGTTTTGAAAGGGTTTGGTCATTAACCTTATCCTAAATTCACAATTTCATAACACCTCAATAAATCAAAAAGAGACCTTAAAGGTCTCTTTTTGATCAGGATTTCTTTTTGTTTGAATCTGCTGCTTTCATCGCATCTTCCAATTTTTGCTGGAATTTTGATTTCTTTTTGTTGACATTTTTAATTTTATTGGCCTCAACTTTTTCTCTGATTTTGGTATCATCTACAAAAAGTTTGATGACAGCCTGCTGTCCAAATGTCACCATGTTGGAAACAAAATAATAGAAACTCAATGCAGCTGGAAAAGAATTCAGGACAAACATAAAGACTACCGGCATGATGTATCCAATATTTTTCATTGGCCCAGTTTGAGCGGTCAACTGATTATTGAAATGCGTATAGGCTATCTGGGACACTGTCATCAGGATGGTAAACAAACTGACATGTGAACCATAAAATGGAATGGTAAACGGTAGACTCATGATCGAATCGTAAGTAGAAAGATCATGTGCCCAAAGGAATGATTCCTGTCTTAGTTCTATTGAATTGGGAAAGAAAAAGAACATCGCAAACAAGAACGGCATTTGGAAAACCATGGGTAAACATCCGGAAATCGGGCTTACACCCAACTGCCCAAAGAGTTTCATCTGCTCTTGTTGCATCTTGGTTGGGTCATCAGGGTATTTTGCCTTTAATTCATCGATCTCAGGTTTTATGACCCTCATTTTCGCCATTCCGATATAGGATTTGTAGGTCAAGGGTGATAACGCCAATTTGATGATAAGTACTATCAAAATGATAATCACACCATAATTTGAAAAGTACTTTTCAAGAAACTGGAATAGATTGACGATAATGTATTTGTTGACCCAACTGACAAAGAAATAACCCATGTCCACATTTTCTTCAAATCCAGGCGTGATTTTTCTTAAAAGGTTATAATTGTTAGGTCCGAAGAAATAGCTTACCTCTGCTTTGCCATTGTCCAAGGGCAACACTAAGGCTGCTTTCACGTTTTTGATAGATAGGGTGTCATTTGGAGTGACTTGCTCCAATTTCGCCGAATTGAACTGATTTTCAGCTATGATACCCGTAGTGAAAAATCTTTGGCTAAAACTCACCCATTTTACAGGTTCATTGACTTCATCATCATCTGAATCTGAGGTCAGACTAAGGTAATCAGACTTACCTGAACTTTTAAAGAAATTGATATTGGTTTTTCTTCGCGATTCTTCAATATCTGCTTCCTGTTTGATTAGTTTGGCGTCCCAGGTAACCTGAATATTTGCATCTGTAAGATTTCCAGCTAGCCCTACAAACTCAAGACTTTTGTTCAAGACATACTGTTCATTAGGAAGGGTATAGGTTCTAATGATCTGTCCAGAACCTGATTGTGCTATAAAAGTCAACACTGAAGCGGTATCGCCTTCAATATCAATAGTCGATAGGGTAGGATTGAAATAGAACTCATTTAAACTTAGGAGTCCTTTGTCGGTCTGAATCTTATAATCAAGATCAGAACTATTTTCATCCAAAAGTACTAGGGGTCTTTGGTCCCAAGTCTTGAATTCTTTCAGCACAACTTTGCTGATTTCAGCTCCTTTGGTGGAAAATGTAATTTCCATTTTATCATTTTCCAAAACAACATCTTCTTGTAGGCCTTTGGTAAAAGCTGCAAATGTGCCAAATTGTCTCTGGGCTATGATATCCTGAATACTATCAGGTTCAGCTTGAGGTATTTCGAGAACGGAATCAGTTTCTTCTTTGATTACAAGTTCCTGATTGGTTTCCTGATTTTCTACTTCAATAGGTTCCGGAGAACTTGCAAAGAAAATCGAATAAACCAACAATACTGCTGCGAATAGGATCAGTCCTGTCGCTTGGTTTCTATCCATATTTATTGATTGATAATGACTATCTATAAAACCCCATTAAAAGACACAATTGGTATACCTATGTTTGAAGTCAAGGTATTTTATGATAGGCAAAAACGAAATTATTTATTTTTTTTATTTTCAATGATAGCCTCTATAAACTTCACAAACAAAGGATGCGGGTTTAATACAGTGCTTTTATATTCCGGGTGAAACTGTGTGCCAACAAACCATGGATGGTTTTTTAACTCAATGATTTCAACAAGGCCAGATTCAGGATTTATTCCTGATGGGATCATGCCATTTTCCTGAAACAGTTCCAAGTACTTATTGTTAAATTCATATCTGTGCCGATGTCTTTCCATATTTTTGGTCTTACCATATGCTTGGGCTGCTTTACTGCCCTTTTTAATTTCACAAGGATAAGAACCCAATCTCATGGTGCCACCCATTTGGACAATATTTTTTTGCTCTTCCATCAGATCTATGACAGGATGGGGAGTGTTTATATCCATTTCAGTACTGTTTGCTTTTTCTAAGCCGATCACATTTCTGGCAAATTCAATTACAGCGACCTGCATACCCAAACAAATACCAAAGAATGGTATCTTGTTTTCGCGGGCAAATTTAACAGTTTCTATCTTTCCTTCAAGCCCTCTTTCACCAAATCCTGGTGCTACCAATATTCCATCTAAATCCTCCAGCTTTTTGTTGATACTTTCGGGATGAAGTTCTTCTGAAGAAATCAGATTTAAGTTGACCTTACATTCAGAGGGTGCCCCTGCATGTATAAAAGATTCAATAATTGATTTATATGCATCAGGCAAGGAAACATATTTTCCCACAAGACCTACATTGATTTCCTGAGTTGGATTTTTGAGCCTACCAAGAAAATCTTTCCATTGTTCGAGTTCAGTATTATTTTTTGAGCTCAATTTTAGCTTGGACAAAACCCTTTCATCAAGCTTTTCCTTTTTCATCAATAAAGGAACATCATAGATGGTATCAGCATCCATTGCCTCGATAACGCAATTGAACTCCACATTACAGAAAAGAGCAAGTTTCTTCTTTACCTCCAAAGGTAAATGATGTTCGGAACGACACACCAGAATATCAGGTTGAATTCCTGCTTCCAGCAATTGTTTTACCGAATGCTGGGTCGGTTTGGTTTTCAATTCTTTGGCAGCAGCCAGATATGGAATTAAGGTCAGGTGTATCACCAAGAAGTTGTTACTGCCGATATCCCATTTTGCTTGCCTTACAGCTTCTATAAACGGTAATGATTCTATATCTCCAACGCATCCTCCAATTTCAGTGATAATGACATCATATTTTTCTTCCTCACCAAGTTTGAAGAAATTTCTTTTGATTTCATCGGTGATGTGGGGAATTACCTGTACGGTTTTTCCTAAATACTCACCTCGTCTTTCTTTTGTAATGACATTATTATAAATTCTACCTGTGGTGACATTGTTTAACTGTGAAGTTGTTGTGTTGAGGAACCTTTCGTAATGCCCAAGGTCAAGATCTGTTTCAGCCCCATCTTCGGTCACATAACATTCCCCATGTTCATAAGGATTGAGCGTTCCTGGATCAATATTGAGATAGGGGTCAAATTTTTGGATTGCGACACTGAACCCTTTAGCCTGTAGCAGTTTGGCCAATGAAGCCGCAATTATGCCTTTGCCTAGGGAAGAGGTCACGCCTCCTGTAATGAATATATATTTGGTGGATGGAGCCATAAGAATGGAAGGAAGTTATATTTGTTTTGATTCTTATGGGATTCAAAATTAGGTAAAATATTTGATTCGGAGGCGGAATGCGCAAAGGAAATTTTGAAACTTTATATATCCCTTTATCGCTCCTTACAAATATCTACCTTATTTTTGAAGGAAAAATCCGAGATGGAAATAAAAGAAGCAGTCAGTGCCCTAAAAGAAAATGGAAGAATCAAGATCAAAGATGGTCAAGGCACTATCTTGGAATTGATTGAAATTTCCAAATGGGATGCTGCAATGGATGACTGGGAGGGGATTTTTCTCTTTTTTGATCTTTTCCAAATCAGATCTGTTGCCGAGCCATTTTCAGATGTTTCTTTGGATATCATAGAGTTCGCCTCAAAACCCACTATATATCACACTCCAGTAAACAGAGTGTTGAAATCAGGTCCCATCAAAGAAAAGAAGGTGAAGTTTGCAGTAATCCGCAAGGATTTTTGGAACAGGTTATTGTTTGCCTATTCCCAACCTCTGATCCTTCAATATAGTAAGTCAGAAAATTTTGATTTTGAAACTAAAGAGTATTTCCCACTTTTGAGTGCGGGGACAAAAGAAATCTTTTTGACTCCGGAAGGGGATATCAGAATATTGAAAGCATGAATTTTAAGGAACATTTAAATCAGATCGAGATTTTTGGTCGCGTTGGAAAGATAGCTGATAGCATTGGCTTGGAAACCTACGTCGTGGGAGGTTATGTTAGAGATTTGATTTTAAACAGACCTTGTAAAGATATTGACTTTGTATGTGTGGGCAGTGGGATTGCCTTGGCACAAAAAGTTGCAGATAGTTTTGATCAACATGTCCCACTTTCGGTTTTCAAAAATTTCGGAACGGCCAATATCCGTTTGGAAGAATGGGAGGTAGAATTTGTCGGAGCGCGAAGGGAATCTTACAGGCATGATTCCAGAAAACCTATCGTTGAAGATGGTACTTTGCAGGAAGATCAGGAACGTAGGGATTTTACCATTAATGCTATGGCGATATCTGTCAATGCCCACAATTTCGGGGATCTGATCGATCCTTTTGACGGGATGGGAGATATCAAGCGGAAAATCATCAAGACCCCGACTGACCCGATAATCACCTTTTCCGATGATCCATTGCGGATGATGCGGGCCATTAGATTTGCTGCCCAGCTCAAATTTGATATTGAGCCTGACACATTTCTTGCCATAG
Source organism: Aquiflexum sp. (assembly GCF_041751335.1). Lineage (GTDB taxonomy): Bacteria > Bacteroidota > Bacteroidia > Cytophagales > Cyclobacteriaceae > Aquiflexum. The sequence continues at coordinate 35,128 of NZ_JBGSXS010000387.1, read as the reverse complement.
TCCATGATGCCCACAGGATAAAGATTGTATCCGCCGAGAGAATTATCGATGAACTCAATAAAATTATCATGACGGATAAGCCTTCCTATGGTTTCAAGTTATTGTTTGTCAGCAAACTGCTGAATGAGATCTTTCCGGAAATGGTGGAGCTTCAAGGAGTGGATTCTGTTGGTGACAAAACCCACAAGGATAATTTCTACCATACCCTTCAGGTTCTGGACAATATTGCCACAGTGACAGATAATATTTGGTTGAGGTGGGCAGCCATTATGCATGATATTGCAAAGCCTGCTACAAAAAGATTCAATAATAAAGTTGGTTGGACTTTCCATGGCCATGAGGACAAGGGTTCCAGGATGGTTCCGGGGATTTTCAGAAGGATGAAACTGCCCATGGATGACAGGATGAAATATGTCCAAAAACTCGTCAAGCTCCATCTCAGGCCGATAGCTCTTGTTTCGGATAAAGTAACCGATTCAGCTATCAGGAGGTTGCTTTTTGATGCAGGGGACGATGTAGATGACCTTATGAAGCTATGTAGGGCAGATATTACCTCTAAAAATAACAACAAGGTCCAAAAATTTCTGTCCAACTTTGACAAGGTAGAACAGAAGATTTTGGAGGTGGAGGGAAAAGACCATGTGCGAAATTTTCAACCGCCTGTTTCAGGAGAAGAAATCATGGAAATGTTTGACCTTAATCCTTCCAAAATCGTTGGAGACCTCAAAGAAGAAATAAAAGAAGCTATCCTAGAAGGACAAATTCAAAACAATAAAGATGAAGCTTTGAACTTATTGTATAAATTAGCCGCCCAGAAAGGAATAACCCATAATAAATAATTTATGAAAATGAATAAAATGTTAATGACTGCCGTATTGGTTCTGATGGCAGCGATTACTGTATTTGGACAAAGTGAACAGCCTGTACAGACTGATGCTGAAATCAATAGAAAAAGGAATGAAGCTGACAGAAAAGTATATCAATTGGCCTTGAGGTATAATGACCTGCCCGCAGCAAGGATGAAACTAATTGAATTGATTGAAAGAAACCCCAGCAATCTTCAGTATGCAGAAACACTCGCTTCACTGTATTTTGAGTCCGGGCAGTATACGTCGGCTGCCATTTCAGCCTTAGACATACTTGAAGTCAGTGATAAAAGTTTGGCAGCCCTAGAAGTAGCCGCCTACTCTTTAGAGCAATTGGGGGCTATGGATCGAGCACTTCCAAATTTCGAACGTCACTACTTATTGACCGGAAATCTATTCAGTCTTTACAAAACGGCCTATATGCAGTATTCGCTGAACCGTCAGGAAGAAGCATTGAATTCGATCAATATGCTGGTTAAAAATAATAAATCAAGTGAAGAAAAAGTAGGATTCCCAAAGGAGGATAATACCCAACAAGAAGTAACATTGAAAGCTGCAGCACTTAATCTTAAAGGAATGGTGTACATGTACCAAAAAGATAAAAACGAAGCAAGAGAAGCTATTACCCAGGCTTTGGAATTGCAACCGGATTTTGAGTTGGCACAGGAAAACTTAAAAGAAGTTCAAAAAATGTAATGTATAACTAAATGTTTGTAGGTTTAAAGTACAACCAAATCAAAATAGGCAATTCAATTGCCTATTTTGATTTTAACAAGTTCCTTATGGTCAAAGACATTTAATTTAACACACAGAAAACATTTTCTTAACACATTTATTTTTGAGTATAGACATCTTTGTAAATGAGGTCTATGCAATGTATTGTTATTTATATTTTTCTTTTGTTTCCTTTAATTCTGCTTTCTAAACCAGGGAGTGACCAAAAAGAGGATATTACAATTATTTTGTTAAAAGCGGAAAGCGGTTTCATATCTGATCCCGATTCAAGCTATTTTTTTGCAATTAAAGCGCTAGAATTGAGCAAAGAATTTGATGATAAAATTCTACTGGCAAGGATTCATCACCTGTTGGGTAAATTATTATTTTTTAAAGGTATTTATTCTGAATCTGCGAGAAATTTACTTTTGGCAGAAGAATTATTGGTAAAAGAAGAATTCAGTCCCTTGCTGATAGATAATTATAATTTTAGAGGAAAAGTCGCATATAAAACTCAAAAAATCGATGATGCAGTGCAGCTTCATCAGAAGGCCTATGAGATTTCTTTAAACTGTAATGATGAGACAAGACAAGCGATTTCTATTGGATTAATAGGATTTGTACATGAAAAAAAACAAGAATATCAAGAGGCCCTCAACTTCCAATGGACTGCATTATCAATTTTCAGAAAATTGGGAAAAGAAGCTTTAAGCTCAGAAATCAATGAAAATTTAGGTAGTATTTATGAGGATCTTGAAATATTTGATTCTGCTTCCTATTATTTCCATAATGCTTTTAGTTTGAATATTGAATCAGGAGATAGTCTGAACATGATAAGTATCATAAACAATCTTGGGGATGTTTACAGAAAAAAGGGACAAATTGAGAAAGGACTTGAATTTTCCAAAGAAGCATTGGCGCTGAGCAGAATTTTGAACCAACCTTATGAAGAAAGTAGTGCGCTTAGAGATTTGGCAAGAAGTTATCATGCGTTAAGCGAATTTCAAAAAGCCTACACTTATCTTGACAGTAGTCGAGTAATATATCAGGAGATATATAATAAGGAAACTGCAACTCAAATGGCATTGATGGATGAGTTGTTTCAAATGAAATTAAAGGATCAGCAAATTTCGGAACTTGAGCAGTTGAAAGATTTTGATTCCAAAATTCGAATACTTTTTGTTGTTTTGATGCTTTTACTAATTGGTACAGCTTGGTTGATTATCAGCAAAAAGAGCATTAAGTCAAAGGTAGATAGACAGCTGCTGGAAAGTGAAAAAGAAATGATACTCACTCAACAAAAATTAATGGAAACTGAATTGTATAATATCCAACTCAAAGATGAAACCCTTTCTAAAGAACTAGAATCAAATGCAAAATCCCTAACCGCTCAAACACTGCATGTCATAGACAAGAATAAAATGATGGAAGGAATAAGACAAAGACTTCAGAATTCCCTTGATAAAGACACAAAAGAACAAAAAAAGAATATCCGAAATTTGATAAAAATGATAGATTTCAATTTTGCTCACGACACTGATTGGGATGACTTCAGAAAAAATTTTGAAAAGGTACATGAAGATTTTTTTCAAAAGCTTCACCAACATGCTGTTGGATTGACACCCTCTGAACTAAGGTTAGCCTCATTGATGCGGATGAATCTTAGCTCCAAAGACATAGCATCAAGCCTAAATATTTCACCTGATAGCCTTAGAATTTCAAGATATCGGTTAAGGAAAAAATTGGCGATCGGAAAAGGAGAAAGTTTACAGCAATTTATTCTTAGTATATAGTTTACGATTTGTTAATCTTTTTTTAATATAATGTAAGTTATTTATTTCCAATGTTTTATATATATTTTTTGATTCTATTGCTATCGTTTTGTTAACGTTTTAAAATTCTGTTGTTTCCTTTTTTATAATATGAAATAGTAGGTCAGTTTTCTTCAGGTATCTAATTTTGCATTCAACAAATAGATACAAATGAATAATAAAATTTTACAGTCTGTTTTTGGTTTATTGGTTGTTTTTTCTTCCTGTGGCCCAAAAGACACGGGCCAACAAACTCATTCTTCTTCACCCAAAATCGAACCCCTTTATGTCACTGAAAAGGTGATTCACGATACGGATGATCCTGCCATTTATATTAATAAATCCGATCCAGTTAAAAGTTTTATTATCGGCACAGACAAAGATAAAGACGGAGCTTTATATGTATTTGATCTAAAAGGTAAGATCATAGATTCTTTGGTGGTCAGAGGGCTGCAGAGACCAAATAATGTGGATGTTTCTTATGACCTGAATCTCGGAAGCAGCCAAATTGATTTTGCAGTCACAGGAGAGAGACTTACCTCTAGGTTGAGATTTTTCAAGTTACCGGAAATGGTAGAAATCCAAGAAGGGGGAATTGAAATTTATCTTGGAGAAACCCAACCGGATTACCGTGATCTCATGGGTGTTGCTGTCTACCATGACAAAGAAAATGAAAGGCATTATGTAATTGCTGGTAGAAAAGATGGTCCTAAAGATGGCACCTACCTTTGGCAATATCTTATCAAGACTGAAAGTGGTCAATTGGAGCTCGAATTAGTCCGAAAATTTGGCAAATATAGTGGGAACAAGGAAATAGAAGCAATTGCTGTAGACAATGAACTTGGATATATTTATTACAGCGATGAGGGGTTAGGGGTGAGAAAGTATTACGCGGACCCAGCGAAAGGGAATGAAGAACTTGCACTTTTTGCAACAGAGGGCTTCACATTGGACCACGAAGGGATTTCAATTTATAAGCATGAAGATGGAACTGGTTATGTTCTTGTTTCAGATCAGGAAGCAAATTTTTTCCATGTATTTCCTAGAGAAGGTTCCTCAGAAGATCCTCATTTTCATAAAGCAATTGCGAAACTTCCAATGTCCACTGTTTCCAGCGATGGTTCCGAAGTGGCCAATTTCAATATCAGTCCAGAATTTCCCAAAGGGCTATTTGTAGCCATGTCAGATGACAAGACTTTCCAGATTTATGATTGGAGAGATCTTGAAAAGTATATCAAAGAGAAAAAGTAATAACACAAACTAAACTTTATATGAAGCACAGATTACTAATTTCAGCAATTTCCTTCTTTATGCTGTTTGCACAGAATTTGTATGCACAGGCAGTTTTAAGAGGTAAAATCATTGACGATCAAAACTTATCCCTTCCTGGGGCTAATGTAGTTTTGGAAGGAACCAATAAGGGTTCTGTAACCAATCAGTTGGGTGACTATGTGATTTTGGGAGTTCCTGCGGGCAGTTACAATTTAATTGTTTCCTACTTAGGATATAACACAGTTACAAAAGAAATTTCGATTCAAGATGGACAAACCTTGGATTTAAGGTTTGAGATGAGTCCCGGAACTATTGACGGTGTGGAATTTATAGTATTTGGGGATAGACTCAAAGGACAAGCAAGGGCTTTGAACCAGCAGAAAACCAATTCAAATATCACCAATATAGTAGCTGCCGACCAAATCGGTCGTTTTCCTGATGCGAATATTGGAGATGCCATGAAGAGAATACCAGGTATCACTATGCAAAATGATCAAGGTGAGGCTAGGGATATTATTATCAGGGGCATGTCACCCGAGCTAAACTCTGTGATGATCAATGGAGAAAGGGTTCCTTCAGCAGAAGGGGACAATAGGAGGATTCAGATGGATTTAATACCTGCTGATATGATCCAAACTATCGAGGTGAATAAGTCTGTTCTGCCTGATATGGATGCAGATGCCATTGGTGGTGCTGTCAACTTGGTTACACGTAAGGCTCCCAATGGCCTTAGGGTTTCAGGAACTGCTGCTTCCGGGGTTAACTTTCTTTCCAATAAACCAATTTGGACAGGCGGTTTAATAATTGGAGACAGAATTGCAAATGATAAATTGGGGATCATTTTTTCAGGGTCTTATAATAACCATAACTTCGGTTCTGACAATTATGAAGCCAGATGGGTCCAAACAGAAAATCCTAACCATCCGGTAGTGGTGGATCGATTTGATCTTAGAAAATACAATGTTCAGAGGGTCAGAAGAAGTACTACTTTGGCATTGGATTACGACATCAATAAAAACCATTCAATAGTCTTAAATGCAATGTACAATTGGAGAGATGACTGGGAAAATAGATGGAGAATGAGGGTAGATAGGTTGGATAGGCCATTTAATGATGGAAACTTCACTGAATTGCAAAACGATGTGTTTCAATTGCGTGGAAGAGCATCTGTTCAGACAAAAGGCGGTATAGATAATGATAGAGTTAGAAATACCCGTTTAGAAGACCAAAGGGTGATCAACACTACTTTGTCGGGAAGCCATTTATTTGACAAACTCAAAATGACCTGGAATGCAACCTATGCTAAAGCTTCTGAAGACAGGCCCAATGAAAGATATATAACCCACCGAGGCAATGCCGATATGGTATTGGACATCCGTGACCCATTCAAAGTATTGACTACATTTGCAAATCAGGAAAGTGAACTTGGTTTGGGATTGAATGAAATATATGAGTCAAACAACAATACTTATGAGGAGGATTTCAATGCTAAATTGGATTTTGGTTTACCATATGCATCCAATAAAGGTTTTCTGAAATTTGGCGGTAGATTAAGGTCAAAATTTAAGCAAAGAACAGATTCTTATGATGTGTATGAACCGTTAGGGGATCTTGGTTCAAATGGAAATGATTTGGGAGATTTGCCCTTTTCCTTTCAAAATGACAGAGTCTTTCTTAATGGACCTCAATATGTTCCCGGTAGATTTGTAGATAGGGAATTTTTAGGTGGCTTGGATCTTAAAAATCCTAATTTGTTTGAGTTTGAAGATGCTGTCGCAGAGTACATCACTGGCAATTACCAAGCTTCAGAAACAATCACTGGTGGATATGTCATGACAGACTATCAATTCAATCCAAAGTTATCTGCTATTTTTGGTTTGAGGCTTGAAAATACAAATCTTGAATATAGGGGCTTTGAATTTGATGAAGATGAAGAAATTTTCAATCAGTCTGCCACAGTTTCGGATAATTATACTAACGTGATGCCCGGGGCTCATTTCAAATATGACATTTCTGATAATCAAATTTTAAGATTTGCCTGGGCGAATACCTTGGCAAGACCTAACTACTTTGATCTGGTTCCTTATGCAATATTCAGTCCCGACAACCAAACCTTGGTAAGAGGCAATCCCAATTTGGTACCGACAACCTCAATGAATTTTGACTTGATGTTTGAAAATTATTTTAAATCAGTTGGAGTTTTCACTTTAGGTGGTTTTTATAAAGATGTAAACAACTTTATCTATCAAAGAACTGAGTTTAACGTTATTGATCCGGATTTTGGAGAGTTGATACAAAGGTCCAAGCCTGAAAATGGCGGTACTGCCAATGTATATGGTTTTGAAACATCCATACAAAGACAGTTTGATTTTCTGCCAGGAATTTGGAAAGGACTAGGCATGTTCCTTAATTATACTTTTACCGATTCGAGGACAACAGGAATCGAAGGACGTGACAATGAAGATCTTAAATTGCCCGGTACAGCCAGGAATATGTTCAATGCATCACTTTCATTTGAAACGGCAAAAATTGTATTGAGAGCTTCCTTGAACCATGCAAGTGGGTACATAGATGAAATAGGTGGATCAAGTTTTGATGATGCCTTTTATGATAGACAAACCTTCTTGGACGTGAATGCATCTTACGCCTTTACCCCAAACTGGAGAGTGTTTTTTGAGGTAAATAATTTGACCAATCAACCGCTAAGATATTATCAAGGAATTAGGTCAAGGACGCAGCAGGAGGAATACTATAATGTACGAATCAACTTTGGTGTAAAATTTGACCTTTTCAACTAATCTATTGATTACTTTTGGGCGGCTTCCATACAAAATGGAAGCCGTTTATTTTGAATAAAAAAAAATCTTTAAAAATGAAATTATCTTATTCAGCCGCTCTTGCATCATTTTTATTTTTCTCCTTTTTTTTCATTTCCTGTAAATCAAAAGAGGAAAAGCAACAAGTTTTAATCGATGAAGCAGAAATTGCACCAAGGCATCTGAGGGTCGTATGGGCAGAAGATCCTTCTTCCAACGCAGTTATTTCATGGACTACTTTACATGAACATGGCAAAAACCATAAGGTTTATTTTGATACAATAAGTAAGGAAGGCGAAAAACTTGATTATGCTTTTCAAACATTGGCATCGAAAAATGGCTCGATTTCCTTAGTCGATGAAGATTTTAAAGAAGGAGTTCCACAAGGATATTATCATCATGCAGATTTAAATAATCTCAAACCATCGACCGCTTATTATTTTGTGGTGGAATCGGATGATTTGGTTTCAGATGAGTTTTATTTTATTTCGGGCCCCGAAGATGATAGTGAGTTTTCTGTCCTTTGGGGTGGTGATTCTAGGATGGGTGGGCCTGAACCAAGATATGCAGGCAGAACTCCACATGTAGACAGACAGGAAATGAATAAAAGGATCAAGGCATTGATTGATGAAGACCCAAATATTATTGCCTTTATACATGGAGCGGATTATGGAACAACAGCTGATTGGAGGCATTTATTTTGGTGGTTTGAAGACCATGAAATAGTCATTGGTGAAGGCAATAGACTTTTACCTCTGATTTTATCAAGGGGAAATCATGACATGCAAACTGGATTTGAAGAAAATTTTTGGCTTGGTGATACACAAAGGAAGAGAGGATTTGATTATTATTTTTCTACCCAACTTGGTTCTCAAGCAGCGATGATTACCTTGAATACTGAAATAAGTGTTGCTGGTGATCAGCGGGATTGGTTGGAAGAAAACCTTGCTAGTAAGCGAAAAGAAAACAAGTGGCTGTTAGTCAACTACCACAGACCGGCTTATCCTGTTGTAAAAGACTTTGAAAATGCCACATTCAAAAGAGTCCGAGAAACATGGGTACCCTATTTTGAAAAATATAATGTTGATCTGGCTTTGGAATCAGATGGGCATATTCTGAAAAGGACCGTGCCAATCCGTAATAACAAGTATGATGAAACGGGCATTGTTTATATCGGGGAAGGAGGTCTTGGAGTTCCTCAGCGTGTCGCGGACAGTACAAGATGGTTTATTCAACCTCCTGGCTTTGCGATGAGTGCCCACAATGTCCAGAAACTAACATTTTCCAAGGATTTTATCAAAATAAAAGCATTTGGTATGGATGGAGGGATTTTGGATCAATTTGAAGTTAAACCTCGAAAAATGGATTGAAGTAAAATATGAAGGTTGTTCCAATTGAGAGAATTCTTTGGCTTTTTAAATCTGCTTTACTTCTTCAATGTATAGGTGTATTTTTTTATCTCAAGGGTGGCAGTGCTATCGAAACCATGCTTTTTATGGAAGTTGGATTAGAACAAGCCCAATCAAAGCTTATTGAGAACATCGTCGCATGGGTATTTTTAATCTTTGGGCTAGTTACTTTTTTTAAGCCGGACAAATATTTGTTGGTCATTATTGCCCTGCTGACTTTGGGATTGGCTTATGTCATCAAAAGACAAGCAGGGAGTCCTTTCACTGATTGGAGTATTCCTGCTCATTTTATTCGAATAATTTTACCAATCGGAATTCTTTTGTTGGCGAATTACAATAGAAAAATCAATAGTGCATATTGGTTACTCTTGGTAGGATTGATCGTGACGTTTATAACACATGGACTCGAGGCCTGGTCATTACATCCAAGATTCATTGATTACCTTTTGATTTCCTCTGAAAATACTTTGGGACTAAGAATTAAACAGTCAACTGCAGAAATATTACTTAAAGCCATTGGATCACTCGACATCCTTGCGGCAGTCTCCGGATTAATTTTCTCCAAAAATGCTATTTTTTATTGGATGGCATTTTGGGGATTTATCACAGCATTTGCTCGGGTCACAGAATTGGGATTAGGATTATTTCCGGAGGTCCTTATCAGGGCCGGACATTACTTGGTCCCCATTGGACTGGTTTGGCTGAATGGAATTCGGAATGAGCTTAAGGCTCCATAAAGAATCTCATCTTTTGTTTTCCGATACTGCCTAACCCTACATAAAATTTGATGGCCATGGCGTTATATTCAGGCGTTTGCCACTGGATATTGACACAATTTTTATCCTTAGCTACTTTTCTGATTCTATCCATAATATCAGTCCCAATTCCTTTTCCTCTACATACTTCGCTGAGGTACAGACAATCCATATAAAGAAAGGGTGCTGCATCCCATGTAGAAAAATCTATGGTATATGAAGTAAAACCTTCCACTTTACCGTTGATTTCAACCATCCAGCAGTTCAATACTTTATTGGTACCAAAAATTGCATTTCTAAGTCCTTCTTCTTTGCCTTCAGGCGAATATTCTGCCCTTTCATATTGGGCATGGGCAGCACTCAACTTTACCAATTCAGGCAAGTCTTTTTCTTCACAAGGTCTGATAATATAGTCCATGGGTTTTGGGTCTTTGATATAAAACAATAAATTCTACGGAAAAATGAAGAAAAAAATTGATTTCTCTAAAAGGGAAAGGCAAAATCTTCAGATTACTTGATAGACAGGATAAATAAAGTAATAAAACATGATACCCGATAGGCAACAGGCAATAACAAAACTGATTCCCATTATTTTTTTGTATTCAATAAAACGCTGAATTCTACCCTCGTTTTCTTTAAAGGATCTGATGCCTCCAGGGATGTAAACCTGTAACAACGCAACCGAAGTCATGAAGTAAGTAACCAACAAAAACAATAAACTAAAGAATATATCCATAACAATCAGATTTTAATTCCACTTACAAAATTAAATTTCCCAGATTAATAAATAGATTCATTTGAAAATGGTAATGATTTGTTAAAATACTGATGATGTTAGCATAATACCATCAATGGCTCAGTGAATTATAAAAAAGCTTTTCAAAATGCTATAACCAATCTTACCTAATTTGGTTCTTATTTTGCAGGATTTGATCTCAGGATAAAATATTTTTAATTTTAATCTGAAAAATATTAAAATAAAAGGTTCAGCCTACACTTTATAGATGTTCTTCGTTTATATAGGTCTATAAGCCTTATATTTGAGATTGATTGACCAGTAAAAATCACAAATCTATCAAAAAGTTTATAAAGAAATTTTTCAAAATTTTGGGAATTACCATAGGAGTGTTGTTGCTTTTATTGGTGATCACAATTTTGTTTGTAAGAAGTCCTTGGGGGCAAAATATAATTATTCAGAAAGCCACCTCTTATGTTTCCAATAAAACAAATACGCATATTGGCATAGACAGGCTATTTATAACCTTTAAAGGTGATCTGTATCTGGAAGGGCTTTACATGGAAGATCGGAATGCAGATACGCTTATTTATTCCAAAAAGCTGGAAACAGGTCTCGCATTTTGGCCACTGATTAATAATGGGAATATATTTGTATCCAAGCTTGAATGGGAAGGATTCACTGCAAATGTTAAAAGAGACAGTGTTAATGAGGTTTTCAACTTCGATTTTTTAATGGAAGCCTTTATTTCTGAGTCTGAGGAAAGTAAGGAATTTATAGAAGAAAGGGATCCCAATCCTTTCCCACAATTGTCCATAGGTCCGGTGAATCTGATAGATTTTGACTTGAAATATGATGATCAATTATCGGGAATCGAGGCAAATGCCTCATGGAAGAGAATTCACCTGAACATAGATCATCTTGACCTGAACAAAATGAATTATGGGATCGAGGAGTTTCTGATTGAAGAAGCAAATATCATTTATCTGCAGGCCAAAGCATTTCCGGAAAGTGAGGAGCCCGAAACATCATCAGAGTTGCCTTTGCCTTTGCTGGTTCTTGATAAATTTCAGATTCTAAAAACCAATCTTGATTATCGATCTGTTCCTGATGGCCTACATACCATTATTTATTTGGATGACTTATTGTTGTCACTTCCAGAAGCCAATCTGGAGGAACAAAAGATATTATTGGAAGCCTTTACTTTGACAAATTCGAATATTTCTCTGAAAATGGAAGAGGATGAGAATTTGGATGAACCAATTGTAGTAGATGAACCGTCATCAGGATCATTTGAATGGCCTGATTGGTGGGTAGAGATTGGGTCGATTGATCTTGAAAATATCGGTTTTGATTATATTCAGTCAGGGGCGGAAGTAAAAAACGGCTCATTTAACCCAGATGCCATAAATCTGCAAGACCTTAATTTTTCTGTCCGCAGCCTATTATTAAAGGAAAATAGTGCAAAAGCTCAAATTGATCAGATTTCCTTTAGAGAAGGAAGCGGGCTTTTATTGGATCAGTTTTCCACAAAATTATCAATCACCGATCAAAACCTGGATATAGAATCTTTTCTCCTGAAAACTGCAAAATCGGAATTAAGAGCAGATTTATTCCTGAAATATCAAACTTTGGCAGGATTGATCGACAATCCTGAAAACGCTGAATTTAATCTCTCAATCAATGGGTTCAATACTGATGTCTCAGAAGCATTGTTTTTTGTACCTGAATTGAATAAAGAGCTGTATTTCAGAGAGTTGGTTAAAAATGGTCTTGTTGCAAGCGGTCAGGTTAAGGGAGATATTAAGAACCTTTTCATTCCAAAATTAAACCTGAAATACGGCGAACATACATCATTGAATATTCGATCAGCTGATTTGTCAAATTATCTTAATTCAGAGAAAATCAAAATTGACCTTACCGAAATGGTTTTTGTTACAAAGGCCGAGGTAATCGATCCTTTTTTAGGGGAATTGGATTATAATATCCCTGAAGAAATACACCTGGAAGCAAATGCAAAAGGAGGGTTGAATGAAATGATTGCAGATGTTTTATTAAATACATCTGATGGAGATGTAGCTTTTAAGGTTGACTTCAAAGACAACAAAACATATTTTTTAAATTCCACTTTGGCTTTGGATCAACTGGATCTGGGTAAAATCATGAATCTCCCCAAACTAAGACCGATTTCTTTGGTAACTGAGATTAAAGGTTCAGGTACTGAACTGAGTGATCTGGATGGTTTGATGACAATGGAAATTGACAGTTTGATCTGGGAAGGTCATGATTTTTCGGATTTGGGATTTTCTGTAGTGGCTAAGGATGGAATTGCGGAACTTGACTTAGGATTTCAAAATGAGGTATTGGACTTTGATTTGGATCTGAAAGCCAAACTGGATACCATTAATCCTGAAATCGATTTTGTTTTGGATTTACGGCAATTCCAAACAGCTGCATTTGGGCTGACCAAACAGAATATCAATGCCAAGATGAAAATCATCGCTTCAATGGAAGGAGCGTTCGATGATTTTGTGGCAAATATGAGTATTGAGGAGGGGGGTTTCAATTACAACAGGGCGTCATATCCTCTAGGAAATATTGAATTACATGCAGCATTGGCGCCTAAATCTTCAGAATTTAAGATCAAATCAGATTTTCTGGTCGGAAGTTTTCAGGCAACTGGTTCGGTAGCGGATATCTCCATGTCCATGGAAAACTATTTCCAGGAATTGATAGCGCAGGAAGTTGGAGACCATGAAGTAACCGACATCACAGTTAAAGCAGATTTCAGGTTTCACCCCACTCCATTTATAGATCAACTTTTGGTGGCCGGAATTGAAGATTTGGATACGGTTTATTTGGACCTTTCATTTGATTCAGAGGCCCAAAAATTAAAGTCTAATGTATTTGTTTCAAAGGTTCGATATACAGATGTCGAACTGGATACTTTTAGAATCGATATCAGAGGAGACAGCTCCACCTTGAAATTGGATGCGGGATTTCAGAACATTGTCGTTGGCCCGGTCAATATGGGTGAAACCAATATATTGGTGGAATATGACAATAATATTCTTGATTTTGGCTTTATCTCCAGAAGTGATACGTCCAAAGTGATGCAGTTATTTGCTGAATTAAGGTTATCGGGAGACACGCTTGCCTTTCATGTGGATCCAAAAGGACTGATCCTTAATTCAAGAGAATGGTCAATCCCTGAAGACAATTTGGTGACCTATGGTCCAAAATTCCTGAATTTCAGGGAATTCACCTTTTCGAGAGAAGATCAATCACTTGCTTTTACAAATGAGTTAAATGATATTGAAGCAGAGCATTTTGGACTGATTTTTAAGGATTTTAGATTGAGAACACTTTTGGGATTTTTGAACCCCGGTGATCCATTGGTAAAAGGCATTGCCAATGGGGAGTTGATTGTGGAAAACCCTTTTGATGCCATGGGCCTATTGGCTGATCTTGAAATACGGGAAATGGAGGTTTTCGAAATACCATTGGGTAAACTATCCTTGGAAGCCAAAGCAAAAACTTTGGAAGAATATGACTTTAACCTTTCACTTAAAGAAGGAGGTATAGACCTTGACCTGGTGGGTACCTTTGAGGCCGATTCAGTCAGTTCAAATCTTGACCTTGACCTTGATCTACATGTCTTTCAAATGTCATTATTGGAAAATTTAAGCGATGGAGTCGTCCGAAATGGAAAAGGGATTATTTCGGGAAATATTAAGTTAGGCGGAAGTGTCCAGGAGCCTGACTATAAAGGAGAAATGTTTTTCAAAGAGGCAGGGTTTCTTTTATCAGATTTCAATACTTCGTTTCTTTTGCCTGAAGAAAAAATAAATATAGATAACTCAGGGCTTACGTTTAACAAGTTCAACATCAAAGATGCAAACGGAAACGATTTTTTGATCGATGGAAAAATTCTGACAGATGATTTCACAGATGTAGGTTTTGATCTTAAGCTTGTTACCAAAAGCTTTCAGGTCATGAATTCCACCCAAGCGGATAATGACCTGTTTTATGGAAAGGCAAATGTTGACATGGACATGACAGTGGGAGGGTCGATGAGTATTCCGGAAGTCAACGTGAAATTGAGAATGAATAAAGAGTCCAATATTACATTTGTTGTTCCTGAAGACCAATTGGATCTGATCGAACGGACCGGAGTGGTTATCTTTGTCAATCATGAAGACCCTTATGATCTTCTATACCAAAGAGAAACGGATATTTCGACCAAAGGAATTATTGGCTATGATGTCAAGGCCAACTTGCAGGTAGATCCCGAATCTGTTTTCAACCTGATTGTGGATGAAAGTACAGGGGACAATCTTAGGCTTCAAGGTGAGGCTGATCTCAATATGTTGATGAATCCTAATGGTGATATTTCCCTTTCAGGAAGGTATGAGGTAAAAAGCGGTCATTATGAATTGAACCTATTTGGTTTGGTCAACAGAAGATTTGAATTGAGGGAGGGAAGCTCTGTAGTCTGGAACGGAGATCCAATAGATGCTAGATTAGATCTTACCGCGATTTATAATGTGCGTACTTCTGCTGCTGAACTCATGCAGGCCCAACTGAGCGGCAGTGAAACCAGAGGACAATTCAGACAGGTGGCTAATTTTATGGTTTATCTCAATATTGATGGAGAAATGATGAAACCTGAGATTTCCTTTGAACTAGATATGGCGGAGCAGGAGAGAGGAACTTTTGGGGGTAATGTTTACGGTATGATTCAGCAGGTAAACGAACAGGATGATGAGCTGATCAAGCAGGTTTTTGCCTTGCTGGTGCTGAATCAGTTTTTTCCGGTCATGGGTAATGATGGTACTTCCGGCGGCTCTGTCAGTCTTGCCCGGTCGAGTGTCAGTCAGGTCCTTTCCTCCCAACTCAATGCATTGTCGGACAAATTTTTTGGGGACACGGGATTCTCAGTCGATTTTGGCTTGGACACTTATACAGGTGGCCAATCGGACGGACCTGGTGACCGGACTCAACTAAACGTTGCTGCCCAACAGCGCTTGTTGGATGATAGATTGGTGATTTCTGTAGGGGGACAGGTGGATGTTGAAGGCGGCAGCCAAGAGGTAAACCAGGGAGATGCATTGTTTGGAGATGTCAGTGTGGAATATTTGTTGGACAACCGCGGGCAATGGAGGGCTAAAGCATTCAGGAAAAACCAATTTGAATCTGTGATAGATGGTCAGCTGATCGTCACAGGTATTGCATTTATCTTCAATAAAGAATTCAATGCATTTAAGGAATTATGGAGAAGAGCTCCTAAACAGGAAGCAGTCACAGAAGAAGAGAGTGCAGAACAAGAAGATACGGAGATTGACTAAGAAAAAACATTAAATTAAAATATGGATAATAAATATGCCATACTGTACTTGGTCTTCCTCATCACGGTGCCATCGTGCGGAGTGAAGAAGTTCATTCCGGAAGGAGAAAGTCTATACACTGGAGCAGAATTGGTCTTGGATGCAGATTTGCCTAAGCGTGAACTTTCTGCTTTGGAAAATGACCTTGAACCATTGATCAAACCCGACCCCAACAGTAAGATTTTAGGAGTCCGATTTGGACTGTGGGCTCACTATAAAGGAAGTAAAGAAAAACCGGGTTTTATTAATAGATTTCTGAAAAAAAAAATAGGTGAAAAGCCTGTGTATCTCAGCGATGTTCAGCCTGAAAGGACCGGAAATATCCTTACGAACAGATTGGAAAACAAAGGCTACTTTTATGCCCTGTATAAATATGAGGTCCAAGAAAAGGAGGATTTTTCCAGTATCAAATATTCCTTGGAATTTGGAGAACCATATCGTCTGGAAACTATAGAATTGCTCGGGGATACATTGGAGGTTATTCGGGAAATAGCCAACGACTTTGACAAAACTTTACTGACAAAAGGAACAAAGCTCGATCTGGACGCCCTGAAAGAAGAAAGGGAAAGGATAGACTCCCAACTCAAGTCCAAAGGTTATTACAATTTTAATCCTGACCTCCTCATTTTTGAGGCAGATACCAACCATTATGAAGATAGGAAATTTGACTTATACCTTAGACTCAAAAGCAACACCCCGGCCAAATCCACATACCCTTATACCATAGAGCATATCAATGTTTTTCCCAACTATGCCCTCAATGAAGATACCACTGATGCAGATACAGTTACAATAAATGGAATCGATATCATACAGGAAGGGAAGGTCTTCAAGCCGCATCTTTTAGAACAATATATTCTCTTCAAAGAAGGAACAAAGTATAATCCCCGAACATCTAGGCTGACTTCCAACAGACTTTCTTCCATTGGTAATTTCAGATATGTCAATATTTCATTTGATCAAACAGATACAGTGAGATTAGAAGATGGTACCTATTCCTTGGATGCAAAGATTTTACTTTCTCCGCTCAGCAAGAGGTCCTTAAGGGCGGAAATCCAGGGCGTGACCAAATCTAATAGTTTTGTCGGGCCTGCATTGTTGTTGAGTTTCCAGAATAGGAATCTTTTTCATGGGGGTGAGTTGTTGACTTTTACGACCAAATTCGGATATGAACAACAGATATTGGCTGGTGACAGAGAAGGTTTAAGGTCTATAGAATTGGGATTGCAGGGTTCTTTGATTTTCCCTAGGGTGATATTTCCCGGACCTGTGAATAACAGGTTTCAATATTCAATTCCCAAAACCAAAATAAGTACAGGATTTGAATATCAAAACAGAACAGACCTTTACGTGCTCAATTCATATAATGCCTCATTTGGATATTTGTGGACTGTCAACAGGTATGTTTACCATGAATTTAATCCAATCAGTCTCAGTGTGGTAAACTTGGCAAGAACAACTCCGAGGTTTGAAGAAATTCTGAACTCCAATACGTTTCTGAGGAGAAGTTTTGAACAGCAGTTTATTTCAGGAATGAATTATACTTTTAATTTCAACCAATTGGTGGATACTGAAAAAAAGAACGCCATCTTTTTTGCGACCACGGTGGATTTTGCAGGCAATTTATTTAAGGGGATCAATACCATCCTGGATTCAAAAAATCCCGGGTTTGTATTCGGACTGGAATATGCTCAATATCTAAAAGGAGAATTTGACCTGAGGTATTATCATAAATTCACCCAGGAAAAAGTATTTGTGACAAGGCTGTTTTCGGGATTGGGGGTTCCATTGGGAAATTCTTCCTCTCTGCCATTTGTGAAGCAATTTTTTGCTGGTGGTCCGAGGAGTGTCAGGGCATTCAGAATCAGGTCTTTGGGACCGGGCACCTATCGACCTTTAGGGGCTGATGCAGGAGGGTTTTTTGATCAGGCAGGTGATATCCGTTTGGAAGGAAACATGGAATATAGGTTTCCCTTTAATAAATATCTAAAAGGTGCTTTTTTTGTTGATGCGGGTAACGTTTGGTTGTACAATGAAAATCCGGCACTTGTTAGTGACGTGGACCCAAATAAAGGTAGAGGAAAATTTTCATCCGAATGGGCTAAGGAATTGGGAGTTGGAACTGGTTTCGGTTTGCGGATTGATATCCAATTGTTCGTTTTGCGCTTTGACCTTGCAATTCCGGTCCGAAAACCTTGGGAGTTGGAAAATAAAAGGTGGCTTCAAAGTTTCAATTTCGGGGACGGTGACTGGAGAAGACAGAATATGATCCTTAATTTTGCGATAGGATATCCTTTCTAGTGCTATGTTAAAGATGAATTGACAATCTTTCCCGCAGAGACGCAAAGACGCAAAGAAGGATAACTTGAATCTTTTTGCGATGGTGATAACCTTTAAATATTAGAATTAACATTATACTAGGATTTGCCTGTCACCATTTCAGCGTGTAATAGGCTGTGGAAATACCGCTAAACTTTCATGGCCTTCATCACCTACTGCCTGCACTGCAAAGAAGTAATTGTCCTTTGAATAGGGTATGGTCAAAGTTGTGTCTTCTGTGTAGAATTTCTTTTCCCACATCGAGGAATCAGTTTCTCTCATCAGAACATAATATCCTTTAGCTTTTCCAAGGGCAGGTGATTCCCATCTTAAAGTAGAGGTATTACTCAGCCTTCTGACATCTATGCCCACACTTTGAGGTTCTGAAGGTGCTGATGCCAAGTATGCCAAAGAAGCTAAATTGATCCCTGTGATCTTTCTCATATATTCAAAGTCAACAAACTCTGGAAGATCGCCATATTGGATTCCGTTTTCCATCCTGACATTCTCGTGTTGGTGGTAATAATTTTCATTCATCTCACAGACCCGGATTGCTGTAAAGCCTTCCCTTGCAAAAGGAGTATGGTCACCACCCCTCAGAAATCTGTCATTTCTATACACCAATTTCACCTCCAATTGGTCCACATATCTTTCACCTACTTCTTTCATGTATCGCGCCAACTGCCTGGATTTGCTGTCATTTTCCCCATTGGTATAGCGTCTAATGGCAGCCATCTGCTCATCTTCTGCAACAGGTACACCTTCAGAAAATATCCTGACACGGGTGTTGTCATTGATGTTGGTTTGTGAAGAATGGCTGTTGCCTATCATGTCGTTATTGAGCATGGCCACCAAATTCCAATTTTCTTTTTTGGCTTTCTCAGCCAAGTATGCAGCCCCCTTTAATCCCTGTTCTTCACCGGAGACTATCACAAAAATAATGGTAGCAGGATATGATTTTTTGGACATGATTTTGGCCAGTTCTATCACAGCGGCAACTCCCGAACCGTCATCGTTTGCTCCCGGAGCATCGATCTCAGTATTCATTACATCCAAAGCACGGCTGTCTATGTGAGCAGAAATCAGGAATATTCTGTCATCATTAGGGTCAGTCCCTTTAAGCGTGGCCATGACATTCCCCAATTTACTGTCAGTGGGAATCCTCCTTCCATCAGCCGGAATGATAAATGTATCTATGTAGGAAGTTAACCTTCCTTTGGAATCAGCCTCAAATGATTTGAATAGATTAAGTACATAATTTTGGGAGGCCAGGATACCTTCATTGGAATTGTCTGCACTCAGCGTGTGCCTTGTCCTGAATGTTGCCAAGTCCCTGACATATTTTTCCAGACTTTCGGCTGATATTTCAGAGATCATACTTTCAATGGTGGCATCCCTGTGAATTAACTGTGTTTGCGCAAAACCCATATTTACATTCAAAAGAGCGATAAGTATTAAAATTCTTTTCATTTATAGAATTGGTGAAGGTGAAAGGTTTAAATTTACCTGTAGTATGATACAATTTAAAACATTATTACATGAATGAATTATTAACTCCTCAAGAAGGAGAATATGGACACTTTTATGAAGGCTATATTTCTTGGGTCAAAGGAAAAGATATCCCAAAGCTATTGCTTTCACAGATTGAGGAGATTAGGGGGCTTTATGAAAAAATGGGGGAGGAAAAAAGCAACATAGCTTACTCCCCTGGCAAATGGACAGCCAAGGAGGTTTTGGGTCATATTACCGATACTGATAGAATCATGTGTTTTAGGGCTTTGTGTTTTGCCCGAGGTGAAAAAGCTGCCTTATCTGGATTTGATCAAGATAAGTATGTCGCATCTGCCCACTTCAACAATATGCCTTTAGTAAGGTTATTGGAAGATTTTGAAATGTCCCGATATGCCATTACCTCACTATTGAATTCGCTACCTGTTGAATCATTAAAAAATACCGGTATTGCCAATGAAACTGTAGTAAGTGTTCGGGCTTTATTTAATATAATTCCAGGCCATACCCAACATCATTTGAATATTCTGAGGGAGAAATACCAGTAGTATAAATTAGCTAAATTTTAAGTTATCAATTTAAAAACCAAAGATTCCCTCATTTTTGGTTAAATTTGCTGAATTTATCTAGATCAAAAATTTTAATAATCATGCAGAGAACAAGAGCACAGGAATCAAGAGCCGCCATCGAAAAACTTTATATCACTATGAGACATCTCTTTATGAGAGGGTCTTATAAGCCTATGGGAGTTTCAGGGGAGTCGCTTGTAGATTCACTTTTGGTGTTGAGTCCTGAGATTTATGGATTATTGTCCCAGGATGAAAAAATTGAGTTGGATGGCCTTTTATATGTAATGGAACGTTTACCACGTGGCATTGAAGAATGCCGGTATATTCGATTGATCAGTAGAGAAGGTTATGAGAACTCCACATTTCCAGCGATCGTTCCAGCCAAAAGGAAGAGGAATTGCTATAGAGTAGATCAGGATCAGATGTATGTTGAAATGACTAGAGGCCGCTCAGATATCTATGATATTCTGACCCACTTGACATTTTTATATATAGAGGCAGAAAAAATCAAATCCAACAGCACTGATTTCAAAGGCAGGTTTGACCTAAATTGGGAAATGCTTGCAAAAATTGTTGAGAAAGAAGATAACGGAGAAGAAATAGATCAAGAAGTGGCCTGTTCCTATTTGAGTCATGTGATAGGGAGAACTTTTGATGAAACCCATTCTGCTGTGGTTAAATTTGAAGAATCCCCTCACACTAGCAGTCTTTTTTCCATAGTGTACCATATGGGTAAATTGGCAATCGATGAGGTTTTTGAAAAAAAGGATAGGGAGATTTCTTTTTCCTCAACATTAAGGCAGAGGGTTGGACATCATGTGTATGGTGAACTCTGGGCCAATAAAATAAAGTCCGTATTGTTTGAAGAGGGTTTGATTGATAGGCCTATACACATTGTATCTGCCAACCTGCATAGTTTTCTGAATACCATATATGGACACCAATTTTTGGGGCTGACTTCATTTGATCAAATAGAAAAAATGGCAATGGATATCAGTGTCAGGGCTAAAAATAACAAGGGTAAAGAAATTATGAATTACGCCCAGAAAAATGGATTTATTGAGATCCAGGATGAATCCGGCACCAATATCAATGTCCAGGTTTTTGACACGGCTAGAATGTCCAAAGAAACAATCCTCCCTGGATTGAAAATTTCGGATGATAAAAAGAAGAAGCCTATCATATTGGTCATGGATTATGCTTTCGGGGAACAGGCCTATGAGTGTTTTGATGAATTGTTAAAGCCATTTGAAACGAATGAGGGTAAAAGTTATCCTTTGGATGTTCATTCTGCTTCTATAATGGGTAAAGCAGGAATTCTTACGGGAAACAAAGGGGATATCATGATTCCTGACAGTCATGTTTTCGAAGGAACCGCAGACAATTATCCGTTTAAAAATGAACTCAAAAAAGAAGACTTTGAAGGCCATGATATTGGTGTATATCAAGGAACCATGTTCACGGTATTAGGGACCTCTTTACAGAACAAGGATGTGTTGAGTTATTTGATGGAGTCTTCTTGGAAGGCCATTGGACTTGAGATGGAAGGGGCGCATTATCAAAAAGCGATTCAAAGCGAAAGCAAGATCCGTCAGAACATACGCAAAAATGTAAAAGTGCTATATGCCTATTACGCATCTGATAATCCATTGGAAACTGGAAGTACACTAGCCTCCGGAGCTTTGGGTATGGATGGGGTAAAACCAACCTATTTGATCACATATAAGATGCTTGAGAAAATATTCTCCTAATACCATTATTTGGAATCATTCCGTCATTTGCTGATTTCAAAGAATCCATGCTAAGTTATTAGCATGGATTTAATTTTTTATTCTGTTTTTTGGACTGAGTATACTGTGTGTTATTAATCATGGACTAATATGATTTTGGTCAGGTTTTCTAGAACTAATTCTTTTCAATTTTACATCATCAATCAAACAAAAAAAAGATGAAGCAGTACAGTTTTTGGATATCAAGGATCATGGTTTTGGCTCTTGTATTCGTAAGTTCACAAGTATTTGCACAGGTAAAATATACATTGGCACCTGCGTCGGAAATGAAGATTTCCGGAGGTTCTACCCTACATGATTGGGACATGACCTCCACATCAGCAAAGGGCGATGGTCAATTTGTGATAGAAGGTAATCAGTTTAAAGGTATCAAAAGTTTAAGGGTTCAGTTAGAAGCCGAAACTTTGAAAAGCGGTACCAGGGGATTGGATAACAATGCCTATAAAGCATTGGATACCAAAAAACACAAAGATGTGGTTTTTACCTTAAAAGAAATCACAGGAAGTGGCAGTAGCTATCAGGCAAAAGGAGATTTTACCATATCCGGAGTTACCAAACCGGCATCCTTTCCCGTGAAATTGACCCAATCAGGAGGAAACCTCACCTTCGAGGGGAGCTTCGACACCAAGCTTACCAATTTCTCTATTGATCCTCCAACTGCCTTATTGGGCACAGTAAAAACAGATGACGAAATCACCATTTCATTTAAATCAATATTTCAACCTTCAAAATAATTCTCCTAAACAATGAAAAAGTTAATAATTGCCGCGATTGCTATAGTCGGATTATCATTTTCCGCACTAGCCCAAGGACTTCAGAGAGACATGCAATTCTGGAGACCTTACGACCAAAGAGGTCTCAATATCTTTGAAACCGGAAAAGAAGATTCTGTTGCCTACGAAGGCATGAGAGTTAGAATCGGTGGACACTTTGCCCAACAATGGCAAAACCTTAGCCACGAAAACACTGCAACACCAGTATTGAATGCAAACAATGTAAATGTCAATCAGCTTATTGAGATTGGCGCAGGTACCAACCTTGCTACTGCCAACCTTAACATTGACGTAGCTTTGGCAGATGGTTTGAGATTGAATCTGATCACTTATCTTTCTTCAAGACACCATCCAGAATCTTGGGTAAAAGGTGGATACATTCAGGTTGACAAGTTGGGCTTCTTGAATTTGGGGGAAACAGATTGGTTTGACAAATACCTTACCGTCCGTGTTGGACACATGGAAATCAACTATGGTGATGCCCACTTCAGAAGATCAGATAACGGTAATGCCATGTGGAATCCCTTTGTTGGTAACTATATTATGGATGCATTTACAACTGAGGTCGGTGGTGAAGTCTTCTTCCAAAGCAACGGATGGTTGGCGATGGCCGCAGTCACAGGTGGTGAAATCCAGGGTGGTGTAACCAATCCAGATAATAGAAAACCAAACTTTATCGGAAAATTCGGTTATGACAAATACCTCAATGATGATTTGAGAGTTAGGTTAACAGGTTCGGTCCTTACTACTAAGGGGTCTCAAGGCAACACGCTGTGGGGTGGTGACAGGGCAGGGTCAAGATATTATCTTGTAATGGAGAATACGCTTGCCAGCACTGCTGCAAACTTTACTTCAGGTAGATTTAATCCAGGCCAAAGAGATAATATTACAGCTTTTGTATTCAACCCTTTCATCAAATTCCATGGGCTGGAGTTCTTTGGTAACTTTGAAAGATCAACAGGCAAAGCAAGAAATGAAACTGAAGACAGAACTTGGAATCAGACTGGTGCTGACTTAGTATATAGATTTGGAACCTACGACAAGTTCTATTTGGCAGGCAGATACAACAAAGTTAATGGAACCCTTGCCGGATCTGGACTTGAAGTGAGTATGGATAGGATACAAATTGGTGGAGGCTGGTTTGTAACCAAGAATGTTCTAGCTAAATTGGAGTACGTTAGCCAAAACTATAATGACTTTGCTGCCGCAGACAGATTCAACGGTGGTAGATTTAATGGTCTGATGATCGAAGGCGTGATAGGCTTCTAATTCTAAATTCAAATGCGTGTCCTTTTAATCATTTTACTCATCCTTTTCAATCCTGACCTCAAAGAAAGAGAAGTCATTGTCACCCAGAAAGTAATCACTGTAAGTGGACAGACTTCGATAGGCGGATTCAATTGTGATTATGCTAAAAATGGTTTGAAGGACACGCTTTATATTGATTATGATGATTCTAAAAAAGAATTGATTTTTGATATCCCGGTCCACGATTTTTCATGTGGAAATTTTTTACTCAACAGAGATTTCAGGAAAACCGTCAAGGCAGAAAAATTTCCAACAGCCAAAGTCAAAGTACGTAACCTACAATCCAATTATGGGCATTATACCTGCGATCTTTCAGTGGACCTTGTAGGAAAAAAACTTCACTTCCCAGCCCTTGTGCTTAAAAGAACTTCCACCGGAGTCACAGGAAATTTGGTTTTAAGCTTTGAGGAGTTGGCACTGGAAACCCCCAAAAAAATGGGAGGATTGATCAAAGTGGAGGAGGAGCTTCATTTGGAGATACAGCTGAGATTTTGATTGGGTTGATTTTTTTAATCTGATAAAATCCCATATTCAGAAAATAATTTCAACCTGTGAATTAGATTTGTTCTACTTTGGGCTTCAGTTTTTATAAAAATATTTTTAAAATGGGTTTTTATGGTATTTTCACTAACATGAAGCTCTGTTGCGATTTCTTGATTTGACAAACCCAATTCCAATTGCTCTATAACATCCAATTTTCATATGTCATTTCAAATTTTATTTCACCATCCCCGTGTGTTCCAATTTCTTCCCATCCCATTTTTCTATAAAACATTTCAGCCCGTGTATTAGGTGAAGTGCCTAACCAAACATTAGTCCTAATTTGCTCAAAATACCAATCAAGCATTATTTTGTGAAGTTTCCTTCCAATACCTTGTTTTTCGAATTCAGGTTTTATAAACAATGCCCAAATGTTTTTTTCTTTTAAGTCAACAATTGAAAATCCGACAATATTTTTGTCAATTTCACAAATCCATCCTTTTCCCCTTTGGGTTATATATTCAATACAGTCCTCATCCGTTACGGATTCCGGATTAGATAATATGTTTTCCTTAACCGAATTTCTTACTATTTGTATTTGTTTTATATCCTCAATGGTAGCTTCTCTGAATATCATTTACTTGCAATTTCAGTAATTCAATTTTAATCCAACTCCAAATCCCATATCGCTATCGTAATGGGTTCTCATTCCTATATTTTTTCCGATAATATAATTCAATCCAACCATATATTCCAAATCAGTATTTACCATGAATCCAGCCCGTATTCTTTTTGATATCGGAATATCTTCCCTCATTAATGTTAATCGAACTATACCATCTTGGTAAACTTCTGCCTGAAAGTTGATCAACATAGGAAGGGTGTACATAATACCCAAACTGACGGCAGCTCTATAGTCTTTTTTATTAGTCTGACCGAAGAGATTTTCTTCCTTTTCGTCCCTTCCCATTTTGCGGTAACGCCAGTCAAAACCAACAAATGGCATCAGCCACTGCATTTTGCCGAGGTATCTCCCGAGGTGTGTTTCTACTTCGTATCCGTCCATATCACTGTATCCCAGTCTCCATTCGGTTCCAAAGCTCCAGCGCGTATTCTGTAACATGGCTTCTCCGTCATTCCCATTGGTTGCAAAATCATTATGTGCCATCAAATGCAGCATATTGCTTTCCCGTTGCAAATGATTATAGGCTTTGGCTTTGTTTTGAATTCGTGGATTGTCATAATCACCAACTTCAAACACGCGGTTCATACCGGCCATCATATGATACAGGATATGACAATGGAAAAACCAGTCGCCTTCAGTATTGGCTTCAAATTCTATGACATTGGTTTCCATAGGCATGATGTCCATCACATTTTTAAGAGGAGAATATTCGTTGTGCTCATTGAGCAACCTGAAATCAAATCCATGTAGGTGCATGGGATGGCGCATCATGGAATTGTTATATAGGGTGATGCGTATTATTTCCCCTTTTTTGACCGGAATTTTGTCCGTTTCGGAAAGCACTTTATTGTCCATACTCCAGACATAGCGGTTCATGTTTCCAGTGAGTTCAAATCGCAGTTCTTTTATCGGGGCGTTTGGGTTTAAGGTAGTGATGTGGGGTGACTTCAGCATGCCGTAGTTCAACGTTTCAATTTTGCCCAAAGGCATAGCGTGCTGCGCATGGTCATCCTGATTCATATTTCCCATATTGTGTTTGGAATGATCCATTTCCTCATCTTTACCATTCATATCGTCACTGGAATGATCCATTTCCTGCATGGGTTCCTGACTTGAGGTTTCCGAGTACATCACGGCATTCATATCCATTTTCTGCAAACTCATTTTCATCCCCATATCGTGCATGTCACCATTCATCTTCATCATATCGTTCATCATCTGCATGCCTTCAAAATATTTCAACCGGGGAAGTTTTACAGCAAATTGCTTTTCGCCCTGTCCCAAGAAAAGAGATGCACTACCGGAACGGTCCTCTGGTGTGGCGAGTAGTTCATAAGCGGTGCCATCATTAGGCAAGGTCACTACGATATCATAAGTTTCAGACACGCCGATGATAAAACGATCTACTTCAACAGGTTCCACGTCATTACCGTCATTGCCGACAACTGTGATTTTACCGCCTGCGTAGGTGATCCAGAAATAAGATGAACCCCCGGCATTCGCGATCCGCAACCGCACTTTATCACCTCCTTTGAATTCAGTAACCTGACTTTCTACCTGTCCGTTGATGAGAAATGCATCATAGTACACATCGCTCACATCCATGGCTTCCATCCGTTTCCATTCGTTGGTGACCTTGGTTTTAAAATGACCTTCTTTGATGGCTTCAGCGTAACTCTGAACTGTATTCTTTTTGATTCCAAACCAATCATTACCAGTGGCCAACATGCGCTGTACCTGATGAGGCTTTATATCGGTCCATTCGCTCAGCGTGATGGAAATGGATGGCAAATCGTCTATTCCCTTTCGGAAATGGGGGTCTTCCGCCCTTTTCAGGAAGACCAAAGAGCCATACATGCCAATCTGTTCTTGGAAACCTGCATGGCTATGGTACCAATACGTACCATTCTGCTTTACCGGAAAACGATAGGTAAACGTCTCGTTCGGTCCGATGGGCATTTGGGTAAGAAATGGGACACCATCCTGCTCATTGGGCAACTGTACCCCATGCCAATGCAGTGATGTATTTTCCTTTAAAAGATTATGAACCACAATTTCCGCTGTATCACCTTCGGTAAATGTGAGCGTGGGCATGGGTATTTTGCCGTTTACAGCGATCGCTCTTTTTTCTTTACCGGAAAATGCCACGGTTGTGTCTTTCACGTACAGGTCGTACCGCACCACATCCTGGGCTTTGCTGACTTCCATGCCACATAATGTTAACAGCGTGAACAGGAACAGCTTTTTCGAGAAAATAAATTCGAAATCCATTTAAAGGAATTTTATGGGTATAAAGGACTAATTGGCCTTCACAGTTCCCTGTGGCTTTTTGTCTTTTTCTTTTATGTCAACAACTTTACCACAAGTCAGCATTGAGGAACCGTAAAAGGGATTTTTAATATCCTGTTCATAGCTTAGCCAATAGGCCTTTTTCATCGGACAGAATTGATAATATACAACTTCATGTACTTTATCAGAATCCTTGACCAGGTCCCACATCGCGGTAGAAACATCATTAAAAGCAGCCCTTTGTTTATCGAGATTGTCGCCTGCCTTGAGCAATTTTTCAGATGATTTCAATAGCTCTGATTTTTGCGGAAAGTTTTCTTCCTGCTTAACTGTGTTGTACAGCGATTCGATGTGTGCGGATGCGGAGTGGCCATTGCCGATTACCAGCGCATTTTTCACATTGATATAGTGATCCAGAATACTGTTCGGATTTTGGGCATGAGCACCATATCCTATGACCATGAAGGAGAGTAACAAAAATGACTTTACCATTTGTCTTAGATTTAATATGCTAATAATTTATTTAGTTAATGGTTCGGCTTTAAAACCTGCTTTTTCCACGATTTCAAGCACTTGTGCTGAGGTTATTCCTTCCGAATGTATGGACAGGATTTTATCCTTGTTGCCTGTGTCGACATCCCAGTGGCAGATCCCTTCTGCATTGTCCAGGTGTGATTTGACGGCTGCCACGCAACCCCCACAATTGATATTTGTCTTAAATTGAAGATTTTGATTTTCCATTTTTTTGATGTTTTTGATTTTCATTTAAAATTTAATTGCTGCAGCATCCTGTTGAATATGATACAAAGTTGCTTATTCTCTTAAGAGTATGGCTTGTGTTATTTCTTGTTTGATTTGTGAGATTTACTGTTAATCTCACACCTTTTATTTTTTCCATTTTAATCGCAGACTGTTGGTGACCACGCTTACACTGCTCAAGGCCATGGCTGCACCTGCAATCATAGGGTTCAACAAGAATCCATTGATTGGATAAAGGATTCCCGCGGCGATTGGGATGCCGATTAAATTGTAAATAAATGCCCAGAAAAGATTTTGCTTGATAGTAGACACCGTTTGCTTTGACAATCGGATAGCATCCGGTATTTTGGTAAGATCCGATGAAATGATGGTCATTTTGGCTACGTCCATGGCAATGTCGCTTCCCTTGCCCATGGCGATGCTTACATCTGAAGTTGCCAGGGCAGTACTATCATTGATTCCATCGCCCACCATGGCCACAACTTTTCCCTTATTCTGTATGTCCCTCACAAAGTCGGCTTTCTGCTGGGGCAATACTTCAGCCATATAATGTATGATTCCCATTTGCTCTGCGATGGCTTTGGCAGTGGCTTCATTGTCACCTGTGAGCATATACACCTCAATGCCCATTTCCTGAATTTGCCTGATGGCTGCTACCGAGGTTTCTTTAATCTTATCAGAAATGGCGATTACTGCAAGTGCTTGTCCACTATTTGCAAACCAGATTACGGTTCTAGATTCTTTTCCCCATGATTCGGCTTTTTGAAGTAGCTCATCGGCGATGGATATTTTATTTTCCAACAGCAATTTTTTGTTGCCAACAAAATAGGTTTCATTTTGGTAATTTCCTTTTGCGCCTTTACCAGTGATGCTTTCAAACTGCGTTATGGCAATTGTTTCCACACGCTCTAGGTGTGTTACCACGGCTTCCGCCAAAGGATGCTCAGATTGCTTTTCTATACCCAGGAGGATATTTGCGGTGGCATCATTGTTATTCAACCATTGAATCCCTGTGACCAATGGTCTGCCTTCAGTGATTGTGCCTGTTTTATCCAGTACAATGGCATTCACTTTCTTAGCCAGTTCAAGGCTTTCTGCATCTTTGATCAGAATACCTTGTTCAGCACCTTTACCGACACCGACCATAATAGCTGTAGGTGTTGCCAATCCCAAGGCACAGGGACAAGCAATTACCAATACGGTAACCGCTGCTAACAGTCCTTGTACTAAGCCGTTATCACCACCCAAAACCAACCAAACGATGAATGTTAGAATGGCAATGCCAATCACAACAGGAACGAAAATACCGGCAATCTTATCAACCAGTTTCTGTACAGGTGCTTTGCTTCCCTGCGCTTCCTGTACCATTTTGATGATTTGGGCAAGCATTGTTTCTTTGCCCACATTTACCGCTTTAAATTGGAAACTTCCTTTTTGGTTGATGGTTCCTGCAAATACTTTCTCCCTTTCTTTTTTCTCTACCGGAATCGGTTCACCACTGAGCATACTTTCATCTACATAAGAGGCACCGGAAGTTACCATGCCATCCACCGCTATTTTTTCACCGGGTTTTACAAGGATAACGTCGCCAGCATGTACATCCTCAATAGGTACCTGTTTCTCTGTTCCATCAGGTTGAACCACCACAACGCTTTTGGGCTGCAGGCCCATAAGTTTTTTTATAGCGGAAGAGGTATTGCCTTTGGCTTTTTCCTCAAGAAGTTTGCCCAATAAAATAAAAGCGATGATAACGGATGCGGCTTCAAAATAAACGTGGGCGTGCAATCCCCTTTGATGCCAAAATTCCGCAAAAACCATATTGAATACACTGAAAATGTAGGCAATTCCTGTGCTCAAAGCGACCAATGTATCCATGTTGGCAGACCCGTGCTTGGTTTGCTTCCAGGCATTGATAAAGAAACTTTTCCCAAACCAAAGTACAACGGGGGTTGAAAACAGCCACATGATTTCATTGGCCTTTGGCA
The DNA here is from genome assembly GCF_041751335.1 of Aquiflexum sp. Lineage (GTDB taxonomy): Bacteria > Bacteroidota > Bacteroidia > Cytophagales > Cyclobacteriaceae > Aquiflexum. The sequence continues at coordinate 4,896 of NZ_JBGSXS010000387.1, read as the reverse complement.
TATCCATAAAAAACATTCCGATAATTACGACCGGTATTGATAATATTACCGCCCAAATGGTCCTGCTTCTAAGTTTCTGGAATTTTTGTGCATGAATGGCTTCCAAACTTTCCTGCTGTTTGGCTTCATCCTCTACTAACAAATCATAGCCTATGGATTGAACCGCTTTTTGTAGCTTTAAAGCATCTGTCATATTAGGCAGATACTCAACAGAAAGATTGCCGGTAGCATAATTTACAGAGGCATTGACCACACCGGGTTCGTGTTTCACAATACTTTCTGTACTCCCGGCGCAAGAGGCACATGTCATTCCCAATACCGGAAAAGTCCTTTTGATCGTGGTAACGCCATACCCAAGGTCTTTAACCGCTTTGACAGCTTCTACTATCGCTTTATCATTGCTTACAGTAACGGCTGCTCTACGATTGTTGAGTTCCACCTTATGACTTTCGACACCTTTGACTTGCCCAAGTCCTTTTTCAACTATTAACGCGCAGTGTTCACTGTCGACATCTTCCAAGGGAAGGTAAATTATTTCTTTATCACTTGTTGCCATATTCTTATTGATTAATTTGTCTATGCAAATTTGGCAACAAGTTCGAATGTGGCTATTGTGGAATTATGGAAGGGATTTGTAAGATTATATCTTATCCAGCGGTTTTCTTTTATCTTCCTTAATTTGTTTGAAATGACTGGGCGTAAGTCCGGTTACTTTCTTGAATTGATTGCTGAGATAGGCTACACTGGAATATTTTAGCTGGTAAGCAATTTCACTTAAAGACAATTCATCATACACTAATAGCTCTTTTACTTTTTCTATCTTCTGGGCTATTAAGTACTTTTCAATGGTAATTCCTTCTACTTCTGAAAACAAATTGGATAAATAGTTATAATCGTGATTTAGGCTGTTCTTCAATAAATCGGAGAGGTTGGTTTTGATTTCATTATCCTGTTGATGAACCAGGTCAATGATAACATTCTTTATCTTCTCGATCATCCTGCTTTTTTTGTCATCAATAAGCTCAAATCCAAAAGTCAGCAGGTGATTATCTATGACCCTTTTTTCGTTATTACTAAGTTCTCCTTCAAATTCTACTTCACCTAATTTTACACTTTTAGGGCTAAAGCCAATTTTCTCCAGTTCATTTTTCACTACCATTATGCAGCGGTTACAAACCATATTCTTAATGTAAACTTTCATTTTCTGATATTTATAGTTTGATGCGTCATGTTTCGTTCTTTTCTCGCAGACTTAATCATTTTACCCAATACTTCCATTTTCAGTTCGTATTCGTAAGGGTCCCGTTCAGGAGTACCTTCTTTGCCGATGTATCTGTCCTTCATCTCGGCTAAACTTGTTTTTCTCATTTCCTTAGTAGCCCTATCATTTTTTGTCTTTCTTGCTTTCAAAATATTCCGCTCAGTTACTTTTCGTTTTTTGCTCTCAAAGTCAGGAAATTTAAAGGTGTCATTACCGCAATTGAGGAGTTTTTATAATCTTTAATATTCCGTGTAATAATAGCATCTAAACCGTTAATAGTTAAAGCGGATGAATATTGAATGGAATCCTCATAGTCTGAGAAATTGTTTTTTAGGGCTTCAATAATTTCTTTTTTGGTGGTTCCAACGATTTCGGTCATTTCGGTTAGCGTTTCAACAACTTCAATTGTTTTTTTGTGTCCTAAAAATCTCCTTACAATATAGTATATGTTATTAATGCTTACTGCTGATAAGTAAATCGTTACCAGTCCTTGCTCATTAAGTTCAAAAAGTTCACTTTCAGGATTTGCATGAGGTTCTCTGTCTGTAAAAAAGTCTATGACCACATCGGAGTCAACAAAAAGCTTATACGCCATATTTTTTTGAAAGTTCCTCCGGTAATATTTGCTTGTAGTCAAGATTATCGTTCGCTTTAATTATCCCCCTCAATTTTCGAACTTTAGGAGAAAGTTGCGTTTCCTTAATTTTCATTCTCTCTACGGCTACAAATTTGAAATAGTTTTCAACCATTTCTGACAGGCTTTGCCCTTTTTCTTTTGCATATTTTTTAGCAATCTCTATAACCTCCTTCTCAATAGTCAATGTCAATTTTGTATTCATCTTAATTTTTATTTAAAACAAAGATACGTGTTGAGGTTTAAATTTACAACACGTATCTTCTAAATGAGAGCCAACAACTAAATATACTCCACCAACCCCTCCAACTTCATCCCCCTACTTCCCTTAATCAAAATCAAATAATCTTCCAGTTTAGAGTCGGAAAGCCAAATTCTAAACGAAAAAGGGTCGGGGAAATATAGTGCATTGGGTGCCGTTGCCAATGCGGATTGGATTAGCTTTCCGCTTAGGCAGATTTTGTCAATATTCATCCCCGAAAGAATCTCTCCAAGTTGCCGGTGTTCAGCGTCAGCATGTTCCCCTAGCTCCAGCATATCCCCAAGGATGACCATCTTGTGGGATTTACCTTCCATTTTATCGAACGCTTTTAACGCTTCTTCCATACTAGATGGGTTGGCGTTATACGCATCGAGAATGATAAGGTTGCTGCGCTTCTCCACGAGTTGGGAGCGCATGTTGGATGGTCGGTAATTGGATATTGCCATTGCGGCCTCGGCTAACGGAACACCGAAAAACTTCCCCACAGTTAGTGCCGCAGCGATGTTGTCAAAATTATAACTCCCTATTAGTTGTGAGTGAAAAACTTCCTCGCTACCCTTTACCCGAATACTTACAAAGGGATCCGCTGCGACCATTTCCAATTCGCAGAAACTGCCCTTTTCCGGAAAAAGTACAGGGGAATCAAACCTCCTAATCATATTGGAAAATACCTGCTGCCGGGTATTGATAAATACTTTTCCTGAATTTTTCAGTAAATGCTGAAACAGTTCCGTTTTGGTTTTTAATACGCCATCCGGACCTCCCATCCCTTCCAAATGGGCTTTTCCAATATTCGTGATAAAGCCATGGGTTGGGTTGGCTATATCACAGAGTTCCTGGATATCACCCTGCTTGTTGGCTCCCATTTCAATAATGGCAATTTCCACCTCATCAGTAATACGCAGAAGGGTCAAAGGCACTCCAATATGGTTGTTCAAGTTTCCGACGGTCGCCAAGGTTTTATAGTTGCAACTTAGGACTGTTTGGAGAAGCTCCTTTGTAGTGGTTTTTCCGTTACTTCCCGTCAACGCCACGATTGGAATACTTAACTGCTCCCGGTGAAATGCCGCTAACTCCTGCAAGGCCCTTAACCCATCTTTAACCAATATATATCGGGGATCATTGTCCACTACATAGGCTGTCTCATCTACCACAACCGCTGACGCACCCTGCTCCAAAGCTGTTGCCGCAAATGTATTGGCATTGAAATTCGGGCCCTTGAGCGCAAAAAAAAGGTTTCCTTGTCCAATCTGCCGGGTATCGGTGGACACACCTGTTGATGCGAGAAAATGTCTATATAGTTGTTGAATGTCCATGGATTGGATTGAAGAACGATAGAAACAATACCTCAAAAGGAATTTTTTTTGACCCCTTTTTGAATAAAAACAAAAGTAATATATCCGGTATCAAAAAGTATCGTTTAACTTTAAAAATTAAAACCGCATGCGTCCCATTTGCCTCTTGGTCTTATTCTTTACGCTAGGTTTGGCTTCCGCCCAGCAGCGATATACACTAAATACAGCTATTCAGGCCGATTTCCAGGGCAAAAACTTATCCATGCCTTTTGCCGGAGGCATCAATGCCGCACAGATTCAGACTTTGGACGTCAACGGGGACGGATCGGAAGAATACATTGTCTGGGACATCAATTCACGAATGTTGAATGTGTTCCGGGAAATTGAGAATGGCGGATTTGAACATTTACCTCAAGTCAGCTATTTTTTTCCATCTGATATAAGTGGATTTTTGGTATTGGCTGACTTTGACGGAGATGGCCGCAAAGACCTGTTTACAGGAAGTCCCTTTGGGATCAAGGCATATAGAAACATCACTTCTGCAACATCCTCCACGCTGGAATGGGAAGAGGCTCAGCCATTCCTCCGTCTGGACAACGGCTCCAACGTAACGGCCAACAGCTTGGATATTCCATTGATTACAGACATTGACGGGGATGGTGATTTGGATATTCTAACCTTCAACTTCGCTACCGGGGATTACTTGGAACTTTACAACAACACGAGCATAGAACGAAAAGGAGTAGCGGACATCGATGGATTTGCCTCTGCGCAAATTCGGTGGGGAAGATTTGAATTTTGCGGTTGCGGGATCTTCGCCTTTGGGTTTACCTGCACGGGCTTGCCCATTACCGCTGAACTTTCATCCCAGGAAACGGCACGCATTGAGCATTCAGGCGGGCACTCCATCCTCTATCAAGACCTGAACGGCGATGGTGTCCGAGATCTGTTGATGGGGCAAGACTTATGCAACACCCTATATTTTCTACCCAATTACGGTACAGATGCGGCACCAGTTTTTAACGAGTTCCTGCTCGAACTACCCCAAACAGGTGTTTTACCGCAGTTTCCAATCTTCCATGCAGCCTATATGGTTAAGGAAAACCTAATAATAACCACCAATTCCTCCGAGCCTTCTTCAAATTCTTCGTCGGACTATGGCTCCAGTCTTTACCAATATTCTTTGACAGACGAAAACGGTTTAGAAACAAACCGCTTTTTGCAAAAGGAGATGTTTGATTTTGGGGAAAATGCAAGGCCATACTTTGAAGGGAACCCGGTAAACGGAACCCTAGTGGTCATTGCCAATCAAATTCAAGACGGACAAGCGATAAGTAAGGCTTTCCGATTTGCTTTGGAAGAAGGAACACTCCGGGTTACTAATGAAGATTACCTGAACCTTTCGGAACTTCGGCTTAGGGAAATGAGCTATCAGTATTACAGA
>NZ_JBGSXS010000386.1:0-18646 GCF_041751335.1 Aquiflexum sp. | reverse complement strand
CGATGGGATAAGGATTCAGTGGTTCAAAGAGTACTCCCATTTTTGGAGGAGATCAAATCCAAAGGTGTAAAAACCCTGATTGAATGCACGCCGAGCTATCTGGGAAAAGACCCCATACTATTGCAAAAACTGACTGATTTGACAGGAATCAGGTTCCTGACCAATACGGGTTACTACGGTGCAGTTGGAGAAAAATATCTTCCCGAGCACGCCTTTTCCGAATCAGCAGAGGAATTGGCAAGCAGGTGGATCCGGGAATTTGAAGAAGGAATTGAGGATACCGGGATTATTCCGGGTTTTATTAAGATCTCTGTCAATGATAGAGCCCAGCTTTCTGAAATGGACAAGAAGCTGGTACAGGCTGCGGCCATTACCCATTTGGAAACAGGTTTGTTGATCGTGTCGCATACGGGACCATGGAATACTGCAAAAGCGGAAATTGATGTTTTGATGGATTCCGGGGTGGATGTCAGCAATTTTGTCTGGGTGCATGCCCAAGCCGAGAAGGATTATGCCAATTACCTGAAAGCTGCTGAATATGGTGTATGGATCAGTTTGGATGGGATAGCATGGGATGTGCCGGGACATCTTGACAGGATTGTCTATTGCAAGGAAAACCGGATTTTGGACAGGGTACTGCTTTCACATGATGCAGGCTGGTACAGCCCAGGTGAAGCCAATGGAGGGGATTTTATAGGATTTACCGCTTTGTTTGATAAGTTGATTCCCTTGATGAAAGAAAAGGGATTTACCCAAAAGGAACTGGACCTGATGCTGATAGAGAATCCGGCAAAGGCTTTTTCGAATAAATAATTACATCCAACTCGATTTCCTAATGATAAATGGGTGTAGTTGGATCCCGACAATTGTCGGGGATACACCCAGTCATCACCGAAAGCCTAAGCTCCACCGAGGGGGGAAGTATAAAAAAAACGAGCCGGAAAAGCATGAACCTTTACAATTCAGCCACATTTTCGGCTCGTTTTTATTTTAGTTTACAAAATTATGGTGCTTGATAATGGTAAATTCTCTTTCTGACTTACTTTCAGCATCCCATTTCAATTCGCCATTAAAGAGAACTTTTGTTACCATTAACAAAAAGGAACTACCGGAATATTTAAAAAATTCAGCATGAATAGTGTCACTGTCGTTTTCGTTCCACTGAACAACTGTTTTTTCAGAGTCTAAAACTAAAAACATCACATAATCATTTCGGAATTCATGAGGAGGGCCAATCCTAAAGTTCCTGGGCATGTCAAGATGAGGTTCGATAAACTCTATCATACGTCCATCTCTTTCGTAGAAAACTTTAATTTTACTTGGATCAAGGTATCTTTCATGACCTGGGTCTAAGAGGTTATTGCCTTCTTCGTCCAGAATTTTAAGAATCGCAACTGTGTCAACGGTAAAACCTCCTTCGGTTGGTAGCTGTTCTTCATTTGAACAAGCACTGAACAAAAACAGCAGAACCAATGGGAAAATATAAATAGGATTTTTCATAATGAATTAATTTAAGGAATAATATTAAATATCATAAATTTATCGTTATTGAACGAATAAGTGATTCCGCTTATAGTTACAGACCAATTATTAAAATTGAAAAAGCCATTTCCATTTCCATCCCAACCCCAATTCATGTGTAATTTGAGATGGGTCGTTCCGGTTTCACAAAAAACAGTCCTTTGGTAGCCATCTGTGACCCACATACGAGCGAAAGCTCCTGTTCCAAATAAAATAACAGGTCTATTTTGATTTAGATTATTTCTTACTGTCATAGAATTGAATGGTCCTTGCTGTGCGGAAGTATAATTAAATGTATTTGTTAAGACAATAGGAAAATTTGCATCTTGTGCTACATGGGTTGCAAAACATGTTATGAATCTTTGGTGTGCAGGGAAAGCGTTTAAAATGTCTGACATTAATGTAGCAGTTTCAATTGTCCCTATATCATGTGGCATATTATTGTAATTATAAAAATTTGGATGGGAATGGTATTTCATTAATTGGCCGTAAGCAACAGAAGTACTACCAGCAAAAGCTCTACCGTTGCAAAGTGGAGGATTACATTGAATTAAAGGCATAAATTGATTATATCCGCACCTCTCGCCCCATATTGTGTTCATTAATGGCCCGACCTGTGTAAATTGATCTTCGCATCCTCCACCTGGGTCGCAGGGGTCGATCAAGCTCATATTTTCTGCCGTGACTTGTCTCTGAATGACACAGGGATCCCATAAATTTATAGAAGAAGAAGAAGAAGAAGAAGAAGAAGGACTACCCACCTCCTCTAGATTAATCTCAGCATCAGGATTGTCACGGATCAATTCTATGATCTCTTCTTGGGTCGAAAACCAATCAATCAGCCCCTCTGGTAAATCATCCTCAGCACTGAGTGGTATCTCATTATCGAAAGAAAATGCCAAAATAGGTAAAAGCCTATCATCTGCTGAAATGATGATGAATCCACCTTCTTCATAATTAATGATATGGTAAAGGGCTTTATCTCCTTTTCCTAAAGGAGACTTACTCTCTTTAACATTTTTGTTTCCAAAAATTTCAACATCAAAGTCAACCTTGCTAGATTTCAATTGACTTTGTTTTTCATTTTGGGGTAATGGAAATTCAATGGTACTTGCAATCATTCTTGCCTTATCGATATCTACATAATGGATATCATTTTCTTCAAAAGCTGCGCCTTGCTCGATTGGCTCAAATTCTTGACAACTAAATGTAATCAAGATTAATAAGCCAAACACCTGCTTAGCAAAGTACCTGGACAGAATGTCTAGATATTTGCGTGGGGGGGGGGTAGTAATTATTTTCATATGGAAGTACTTTAAAATTTAAAAAACTAATTCATCTTCAAAATATCAACTTATTTTCTAAAAGTCAAGAGAAATTTAAAAAAATTTTAGTTGACAATTCCGGTTTCAGTTTACCCCATCTGGGTGAAGATTGGCAATGGCGCTAGGTGTAAATTGTATCTACACCTTTTTATTCTTGGATCCCATACAGCAGTCGGGAGCAATTCCAGTTTACAAGAAAAACTTTTAGATATAAAAAAAACATATCAGTAAGAAGATCAGGAAAGGTTGTTTATATGATTTTCGAAGATTTTCCAATTGTAAATTGGTTTTGATAAAAGGGTGTAGTTGCAAACTACACCCAGTCATCACCGAAAGCCTAAACTACACCGAGGGGGTCACCACCGAAAGCCTAAACTACACAGAGGGGTGGTAATCTTCCAATTTTCCAATCTTACATCTTTCTTTACCGTGGCATAGGGGACAAATTTTGGTAATTTTTCAATTTTAAAATTTTCCAATCTTACAATCCATTCCTCCCCCCTACAAAATAATCTTCTGAAAACCTTTTCCCGTTATGGCTGCCCTGTGTACCTTTGCGCATGGCAGAACAAATCCTCATCCTTGATTTTGGTTCCCAGTACACACAACTCATCGCCCGAAGAGTTAGGGAACTTAATGTTTATTGCGAAATTCACCCATTTAATAAAGTTCCTGAGATCACAGAAGATATAAAAGGAATTATCCTTTCCGGAAGTCCCTGTTCAGTAAGAGATGAAGGTTCCCCGGATCTTGACTTGGATAGTATAAGGGGCAAATTACCGATTTTGGGAGTCTGCTACGGATCCCAACTTTTGGCCCAAAAATATGGGGGAGAAGTCCTCCCTTCTGAAATCAGGGAATATGGTCGGGCCAATCTTGACCATATCGATCTGCACTATGACCTGTTGAAAGAAATGACCCATGGATCCCAGGTTTGGATGTCCCATGGAGATACGATTAAGACATTGCCAGACGGTTTTGAAGTCATTGCGAGTACCTCTTCGGTGAAAGTCGCTGCCTTTAAGATCAAAGGGGAAGAGACTTACGGGATTCAGTTCCACCCAGAAGTGACCCACTCTACAGAAGGAAAAAACTTGCTGAGAAACTTTGTGGTCCAAATCAGTGGCTGTTCCCAAGATTGGACTTCTGATGTGTTTATAGATGCTACCATTGCTGATCTGGAGCAGAAAATAGGAAATGACAAAGTGGTGATGGGGCTTTCAGGTGGGGTTGATTCCTCCGTGGCAGCCACTTTGATCCATAGGGCCATTGGAGAAAACCTTACCTGTGTTTTCGTTGACAATGGCTTATTGAGAAAAAATGAATACGAAGAAGTACTGGAATCTTACCTGACCCTCGGATTGAATGTCATCGGGGTGGATAGCAAGCAGCGTTTTTACGACGCGTTGGCTGGTATCTCCGAACCGGAAGCCAAAAGGAAAGCCATAGGCCGTGTATTTATTGAGGTTTTTGATGATGAAGCCCATAAGATAGAAGGGGTTAAATGGCTTGGCCAAGGCACCATTTATCCAGATGTGATCGAATCGGTTTCTGTCAAGGGACCTTCTGCCACGATCAAATCGCACCACAATGTGGGTGGATTGCCGGATTTTATGAAATTATCCGTAGTGGAACCACTCAATACGCTTTTTAAGGACGAAGTTAGAGAAGTGGGCAGGGCTTTGGAAATTCCCGAGGCAATCATCGGTCGACACCCATTTCCTGGCCCAGGCCTGGCTATCCGGATTTTAGGTGATATTACAGCCGAAAAAGTAAAGACACTTCAGGAAGTTGATTGGATTTTTATTCAAGGACTAAAAACCCATGGCCTATACGATCAGGTATGGCAAGCAGGTGCTATTTTGTTGCCAATCCAGTCTGTGGGTGTAATGGGAGATGAACGGACGTATGAAAAAGTTGTGGCACTCCGGGCAGTAGGTTCTGTTGATGGCATGACAGCGGATTGGATTCATTTGCCTTATGAGTTTCTTGGGAAAATGTCCAATGAAATCATCAATAAAGTCAAAGGCGTAAACAGGGTAGTTTATGATATTTCTTCCAAGCCACCTGCTACTATAGAGTGGGAATAAAATCAACTTATGGAAAACCAATTTATGGATGCTTAGATAAATTTTGGTTCAAATATTTTTATTTGCAGTTGAAAAATATCAATGAATATCCAATTACCAATATTAGATTATGATGAAAAAAGTTATAATCAAATTCTCAAAATTCATATAATGGAAGATGGGTTAATTGTATTTTTCCCTTATGGGTATGATTGGAAGTTGAACTAAAAATAATTTCAAAAATCTTAGAAACTCATAAATAACCTTTGTTTTTGGTTAGTTTTACTTAAAGCAGAACAATTGTACTTTGGCAATATTGATGCATCTCAATTTCTTTGAAAAAACATTGCATTAAACTTGTGAAAGTGACCTGTGGTTTTAACCTTGTGGTGTAAAAATTAAAGTTTTTAAACAATGACTTTATAAGCCCTAATAAAACGGGATCCTGAATTCAGGTTTCCGTTTTTTTTTTGAGGATCGGTCATGGTTTTCGTGGATTTAGGTAGGAAGGTAATTGACTTCGATTGATGCGGTTAGGTTTCTGCGGATTAACTAACCGCACCCAATTTTCCTTTCATTTTTTGGAATATTATTGCAGTTTTGCACAAACCTTTCATATATGGCTGTATTGCTCAAAGCGCTCAGGTTAATTGATCCGCAAAAGATAAACCCTCCCAAAAATTATATATTCAATCATGACCAGATTATTGAGGAAAATGCTGGCTCTGATTTTTCTTTTGAGGAAACTATAGATTGCTCAAGTTTCTTGGCTTCAAAAGGTTGGGTAGACTTGAGATGTATGTCCGGTGAACCTGGAGAGGAATACAAAGAATCAATTGAAAGTTTGGGGGAGGTTTTGCAGTCTAGTGGATTTGTCAAAGCGGTGCTTATGCCAAATACCCATCCTGCGGTGCAGACGAAAAATGAAATTCAATATTTGAAATCAAAATCCGGCAATTGGGTTTCTGACCTTGTCATTCAGGCAGCAGCAACCAAAGACACCAAAGGAGAGGATTTTACAGATATCTTGGATTTGAATCAGGAGGGAGTGTTTGTCTTTGGTGATGGGCTACATCCTATTTCGAATCCTGACAGATTGATGAAAATATTGCAATACCTTCAAAAATTCAATGGAATATTGTTTGATCAGACTTATGAACCTTTGTTGGCATTGTTTGGTCAGATGCATGAGGGATTAACCTCAACCCGGATCGGCATGAAGGGAATACCCAATCTAGCAGAAGATATTGCCATTCATAAAAATCTTGAAATTTTACGGTATTCAGGAGGGAGGCTTCATTTTCAGACTATCAGTACTAAAGGTGCTGTTGAAGAAATCAGAAAAGCTAAGAAAGAGGGTTTAAGGGTAACTGCTGACATCTCATTATACCAATTGATTTTTCACGATGAGGATATGTTGGATTTTGACACCAACCTTAAAGTAATGCCACCATTCCGGGGAAAGGAGGATAGAGACGCACTGATTGAAGGCTTAAAGGATGGAACCATTGATGCCATTGTTTCCAATCATCAACCACAAGACATGGATGCCAAGCATATGGAATTTGATCTTTCTTTATTTGGCATGCTGGGTTTGCAGACTTTTTTGCCAGCCATAGTCAAGTTGACCGATGAGATTTCATGGCCTTTGCTGATTTCCAAAATAACAAGTGGCCCTGAAGCTGTTTTAGGTCAGCAATCGGATAATCTGGATAACCTGACCATATTTGATCCTGAAGAAAAATGGGTTTTTGATAAGAGATCCAATAAATCTCTTTCGTCAAATTCCCCTTGGTTCAATACGGAATTAAAAGGAAAAGTGAAATTTGTAATTAATAGAAACAAATTTGTCAAAATCTAAATGAACAGGTACTTAGAGTCAACGTATCGCTTTGGCCTGATTGGAGGTATTTTCTGTGTTTTTGCATTTTTATTGTTCAATTGGTTAGGGTATGACCCGACCAATTTCAGCATGTTGTTCGGTTATATACTGATTCCGATTTTTGTTTTTTTGGGGATCAGGTATTTCAAAAAGGAGGTAAATTATGGGGAATTGAGTTTTGCCCATGGGATGACGATTGGGTTTTTGATTTACACGATGATCGCTTTTATTTCTGGCCTGGGAATATGGATTGTCCTTCTGATTGACAGTAGCTTATTTGAAACAATAAAGATTTTGAAACTGGAAGTCCTTAGCACAAATAAAGAACTTATCATCTCTCAGCTTAACGAGGAGTCCTTTGATATCACGCTACAGAAAATCAATGCAATGAAACAAAGGGACATTGCCCTGAATGATTTTATTTGGAAAATTCTTCCAGGACTGTTTTTTACAATTATTATTTCTATAATTTTAAGAAAAACTAAAATTTAATGTACTATGGAAAATCAGGAAACACCTTTCAAAGCAGGGTTAAATGCCGGAGTCATTCTGGGTATTTTCTCAGTTGTTATCACATTTATTGTTTATTTCATTGATCCACCCACTTTGGTTTCAGGAATGTATGGGATTGCCATGTTGGTGGTGTTTTTTGGAGTTTTGATTTATTTGGGGATACAATATCGAAAATCCCTAGGAGGTTTTATGGATTTTGGACCTGCATTCAATTTTTCATTTATCGCCCTTATTGTAGCAGGCCTGATATCTCAAGTTGGCAGTGCATTGCTTTACCATGTGGTTGACCCGGCCCTTCCGGGAGTTTTGGTAGAACAGACCCTTGAAAATACCATGGCGATGATGGAAAAAATCGGGGCAGCTGATGCGATGTCTGTTGATCAAATAGATAAGATGAGAGAGAGTACAGCTGCCAATTTCACAGCGATGGGACAGATCAAAACATTTGGCATAGCCCTGATCATTTATGCTGTGATATCATTGATACTTGGTGCAATCCTTAAAAGAAGAGACAAGTCCTTGGACTACTAAATTATAATGATCCAAATCTCCATCATCATACCTGTTTTCAATGAACAGGATTCAATACCTGAGTTACATAATTGGATATGCCGTGTCATGGAAGGACACGGCTATTCTTATGAAATTATTTTTGTAAATGATGGAAGCAATGATGGGTCATGGAATGAAATCCAAAAACTGGCCGGACTCAACCCAAATGTAAAGGGGATCAGTTTTACCAGAAACTACGGTAAATCTGCTGCTTTGGATATGGGTTTTAGCAAGGTAACGGGAGAGGTAGTCATCACCATGGATGCTGATTTGCAGGATAGCCCTGATGAGATCCCCGAATTGTATGAAATGATCGTCAGGGATGGGTTTGATGTGGTTTCAGGTTGGAAGAAAAAAAGGCGTGACCCCATCACCAAAACAATCCCTTCCAGATTTTTCAATGGTGTGACAAGGGTTATTTCTGGTATCAAACTGCATGATTTCAATTGTGGGCTGAAAGCTTATAAAAACAAAGTGGTGAAAAACATCCATATCTATGGGGAAATGCACCGCTATATACCCCTCATTGCCAAATGGAACGGGTTTTCCAATATAGGGGAAAAGGTGGTGGAACACCGTCCCCGGAAATACGGGGAGACAAAATTTGGATTGGAAAGGTTCCTGAACGGATTTCTGGATCTGATCTCTGTTTCTTTTGTCAACCGCTACAAAAGAAGGCCCATGCACTTTTTTGGGACACTGGGTACAGTATCCTTTTTGGCTGGGTTTTTTATCACCTCATGGCTGATTTTCCAAAAAATCTATGGCCTTTATCAAGGAAGGGTCGTAAGGGAAATCACAGCACAGCCTTTATTTTTTCTAGCTCTTGTGGCATTGATAGTAGGGGTTCAGTTATTTTTGACAGGCTTCATAGCAGAAATGATGACTTCCAATTCCAGCAGAAAAGCAGATTACAATATAGAGAAGGAGTTGAACTTTAATAACTGATGTTTTTTTCAGTCATCATACCCGTTTATAACAGGCCACAGGAAATCAAGGAGTTACTCCAAAGCTTGGCCAATCAGTCTTACAAGGATTTTGAAGTCATCATTGTAGAAGATGGCTCGATATTTACCTGTGAAGAGATTTTCCCCCTTTTCCACGACAAACTAAACGTCAGTTATTATTTCATTGAAAATATAGGGCAGGGTTTTGCTAGGAATTTCGGAATGGAAAATGCAAAAGGTGATTATTTTGTGCTTTTTGATTCCGACTGTATCATTCCATCGGATTATTTTGATGCGCTGCATACTGCCGTCAAAAAAAGGAAACTTGATGCACATGGGGGACCGGATGATGCCGGACCCGGTTTTTCAAATTTTCAGAAGGCTATCAATTATAGTATGACCTCTGTCCTGACCACAGGAGGCATCAGGGGTAAACTGAAAGATCCGTCCAAATATCAGGCAAGGGGATATAATATGGGTCTTTCCAGAGAAGCCTTCGAGGTATCCAAGGGATTTGTGGACCCGAATAAAGGGGAGGATATAGAATTGAGTATACGGTTGAAAAAACTAGGCTTTCGCCTGGAATTGGTGGAGGAGGCTTTTGTATACCATAAAAGAAAAAACACCTTCAGGACATTTCTTAGACAAAGTTTTTCTTTTGGTCAAAACAGGGTTAATGTCAGCCGTTACCATCCTGATGCCATTCAGTTAATCCATTTTTTACCAACTTTTTTTCTGTTGGGCGGGCTGTTTGGAGTTGCTTTGTTATTAAAGGCTTCGCCGATATCATTTTGGATTCTGCAGCTTTATCATATTTGGATACTCTTGGTCTTTTTCGATTCCCTTATCAAATACCGTTCATTGGTGGTAGGTTTTCTGGCCATTTTCACCTCATTCGGTCAGTTGACCTTTTATGGTGCCGGTCTGATATTTGGCCTGATGGAAAAGTTAGTAAGCGAAGGCAAGCAGTAACTTATCTATTTCCTTTCTCACAATAGTGGGACTATAATTAATCAAAATCACGAACTACAATACTGGGTTCTGCACTACAGGTAGGCTATAAGTTTTTTGGATTTATTTGACTTTTTCCAATTTATAAACCCCCAAGCATAAATAATCATCTGTGTCATCCGGGCACCGTATTGGAATCAGAAAACCGGAATCATCCACGATACCCAGTTTGTTTACATTATCATCGAAAGAGGTCTCCCCGATTATATTGAAATCTTCATCCAAAATGATTATCGAGCATTTTTTGAACCAATTTTTAGAATTGAAATGCTGTCCGGAAATTGGCTGTTCCACTATCCGGTAATAAACTTCTTTATGCGGATCCCAATAAATGGGACCGTAGGAAATATTGGTCAAATAATGTTTGGTATAGACCATTAAATCCTCAAAATATTCAACCTCTGAGAGGTCTCTTATTTCGATTGCGAATTTACTTCCTGCAAAAACGGCCTTTTCCTTTCCATTCAAATCCTTAATATGGACAGAATCGTCTGCGGGGAAGCTGAAAGCGAAAAAATCCTGCTTTGGATTATAAGTAAAATAGATATCGGCGTAATTGATGGGGAAAACCCTCCGGGAATATATTTCCGGGAATTCAAAATGGGTTGAATATTTTTTTGAGGCCAAATCAAAATCAAGCAAAACCTGATTTTTCAACTGAAATGATTCCAATAAATCAGGATTCAATTCAGAGGATATTGCCAGATACATGTGGCCAATGTGATGTACAATATTTTTTTTGGTGCCGGATTCCAAAGTGAAGGAAAAATCATTTGAACCATTGAATTTATCCCTGTCCAAAATTTCACCTTCCTGGTTGATCAAATAAATATTGTACTCATCCACCACATAAATGGAATCCATGGAAATGACGTGAAGGCCTTGTATTTTACTACTGATGCCGGAAGGTCCGTCCCTATCTATTTCAATGATTGATTGGATATCCCGGTTTTCGAAATCATAAAAATATATCCGGTTTCTATCTGAATTCAGGTAAACGAAATACTTGTTTTGGGACAAATCTTCAAAAATATGTAGGGATCTGAGATCAAACTTGCTAACGGAATCCAAAGGGAAGTAAAGAACTTCTTTTTGGACCAGGTCAAAATCATAACTTGGCCTTTTTTCAATGATTACAAAATCATTGCGGGTATTAGGGTTGCAGGAAAATAGAAGAATAAATATGATAAAAAAAGATATTAAACTTTTCATAATAAGTTCAGCAGTTTAATTAGGAAGAAAATTTAGCAAAAACTATCAGTGGCTATTAGCCTACCCTAATGGTGAAAGGTCAAAAGGGTAGGCTAAAAACTCATTACAAACAATGTGAGTCATAAGAACACAGGCTTCCAGATTTTTTACAATCTATATTAGTTCCCCCTGTGTCACATACATAAACACATTTTTTGGTATGACCACTCCCCGCAATCGCATTCTCCAATGCCACTTCTGTTTCATAAAACTCAGTTTCCTGCTGAGTACCAAAGTTCATTCCTGCCACCAGCAGGAAAGCCAAAACAACGATGGATGCCATCCATCCTTTTTTGTAAAAAGATAATTTTGCCATGATTTTTTTAATTATGTTTATAATTGTTAAGAAATATGTAGTTTAATTTTTTAAAAAAAAATAAGAAAAACAAGAAAGTTTTATTTTTTTTTATTGCTTTAATATTGATCAATAAATAATTCCGATTGTTTTTGTTTTATTTAGATATTTTGACCCAATAATATTGATAAAGTATGAAGAACCTTTTTATTGTCATCCCCTGCTACAATGAAGAAAAAAAGCTTCTGACCAGTGAAATTGTTGATTTTGTAAAGCAGTCCAGCGCAAAGATAATTTTTGTCAATGACGGCAGTACGGACAAGACTTTGGAAAAGCTTGAGGAAATAAAGGAGCAAATTCCGGACAATATTCATATAATTTCAAACGCAAAAAACATCGGCAAGGGAAACTCAGTGAGGGAAGGTGTCCATCTGGCCTTGAAGGATGTTTGCTGTGAATATATAGGATATTTTGATGCCGATCTTTCTGCCCCGTTAGACGAGGCATCAAGGCTTTCCCAAATTGCTATAAAAGAAAACAAAGGATTTATAATGGGTTCAAGGGTTGCTTTGTTCGGTTACCAAATTAAAAGAAAACCTTTGAGGCATTACTTGGGCAGAATTGTTGCGACTATAATAAGCCTGTACCTGAAGATGCAGGTATACGATACCCAATGCGGGGCAAAAATCCTTAAAAGAGAATTTGCCGCCCGTGTTTTTAAGGACCCATTTTTATCCAGGTGGTTGTTTGATGTCGAGATATTGAGAAGGTTACAGATGGACATGGGCAATCTGGATGAAGTGGTAAAGGAAGTGCCATTAAATGTTTGGATTGAAAAGGGAGAATCAAAGTTAAACTTCTTGGATTTGATTAAGGTGCCGATAGATTTAGTCTCAATAATGATTCATTATAGGAAAATTTGATAATTACTTTTTTTAGTACTGCTTTGGTTTATTTACAAAAAGGGTCAAGCCTGCCAGGTTTATTGATCTAAATCGCATCAAAAAACCAACTTTACATTAAAAAAACCTGGCAGGTTTTGTTTCCCGATATTTACTTTGCCAAAGTAGGATTAATCTTCTTTCTAAAATCAACTAACCAATAAATGTTTAAATCCAACAACTCTGCCATATTGTTTACTGCTTTGTTCCTGATGTCCGGGAATATATTCCAAGGATGTGGTCGGGAAGACTTGCGATATACCCACTTCTCCGGAGAACGTTCAGACTTGACGGTTCTTTTGAGTGAGGAAGTTTTGTTTCTGTACCCCAGCGGAGAATATGATGCCGATTCACTGGCCATGTTATTGGAAACATATGACAAGGCCTATTCACTGGCTGTGCAACTTTCAGGCAGGGAACCATTACCTGCTCCACAGGATACCGATAAGCTTCCCCTTGCCATTGTATCCAAAACCTGTGGGCCGGGCTGTGGCCGACTGGGACGCAAGGGAATAGAAATCACTAAGCATACATTTGACAGGATTTACAATGAATTTGTGGTAAATGGCAGACATGACCACCTGTTTTTCTATGAGCTGGGGAGGAACTTCTGGTTTTACGGGGAGGATCCGGGGGATACTCAATGGGAAGGGGTCCACACTGGGTTTGCAGTGTTTTTCAGAGACCTGCTGGTAAAGGAACTCAAGCTGAATATTGCGCCCATCAACGGGATACCTTATGCAAAATATATGGAGGATAAACAAAGCCGATTTGAAAGTTTCCTTGCCAAGATGGGAACTGATAGCCTCAATTGGGAGAAAGTCGAACGAATAAAAAAACAGCAATTTCCCCATTCCCCTTTGTTCTGGTCTTCGCTGTGGTGGGAGCTGTATCAAAAGCAGGGCAGGGAAGGGGTGATAGCTGCATTTAGTCTGCTGAAGGTACAGCCTCTCCCTGAGAATGGGGAGGCTTGGTTTCGGTTTTTGGTTAAGTAAGGAAAATCGGTATAAAAATTCACTCCTAAAAACAGTAAATATGCTTTAAATAAGATTAATTTGAACATATTCGTAAATATTTTCAAAGATTTATTTGCATAGTTGAATATTTTTTTTTTAGTTTAAACGGTAATTATATTTTACATCTTAAACAAAACAAATCATGGTAACATTGTTTAAAAAATTTAAAATCGGGATGATTGCCTTTGGGGCAATGGCATTTATGATGATGGCCGGATGGCAGTTTGGTGTCAGTGGAACTGACGTGGTTTTTACGGATAAGGAAGTGGCATTGGAAAATGCGATTGCTGGATCTGGTGCTTGCAAGTGGAAGAAATATACTTGCCCGGGTTGGGGAGGGACATCTTACGAAGCCTGTTTAACAAATGGAGATGGAAATACCTGTACATGTGGAGAAGTTACCCGTGATTGTTAGTCTCAAATTTTTGAGCCATTATTTAGTAATGGCTCATTTTTTTTTAATTTTCATTTAAAGTGATATATGAATAGGTTAATAATAAATCTTTTATTGATATTAGTATTCTTCTCTTGTTCAGATCAAAAAAAAACCAAAGATCTATCTGAAGATTTTAAAATTCTTTCAGAAAAAGTAATCAATTTTAGAGATGAATCAAAACTGGTCAAATTGTCTGAAATTACTAAAGAGTCCCCTAATTTTATTTTTTTAGAAACTACAGAAAACTCCTTAATTGGTCGAATAGATAAAATAATATTCTATAATGAATTTATATTTATTTTAGATTCATTTATAGCAGAGGCGATTTTAATATTTAATAAGGAAGGAAAATTCATCAAAAAACTTTCATCCCAAGGAGAAGGTCCAGACCAATACAAAAAACCTTTGGATTTTTTTGTTGAAAATGAGAAAATCTGGATACTTGACAATGGAAGAGAAATCAAGGTTTTTGACATAAAAGGTGACTTAATGGATATTATTAAAATTAAGTCCTTAAGTGCGATTAAATTTCAAAAATCTAATGATTCTTCAGTTTTTTCTTTCGTTTCAGGTGATATAGATGATAATTTAATTGTTACGGATAAGGACTTAAATAGAATCAATTCTCGCTTTCCATATATAAACAGGGATGTGGATAAGGTGATAATAAATCCCATATACAAACAATATGATTCAGGAGAAATCATTTATCGAAGAAATTATAATGATACATTGTATTCAATAGATAAATTCGGAAGTATTCGTCCTTATAAATTTATAAATTATGGAAGTAATGGTATAGATCACAAAACTTTTTCAAGTATTAAGTCTAGTATTATGCCAAACGATCTTTTAGATAAATTTGCTTATACTACTTATTTTTCTGAAAATTTAAAAAATGAATACTTGGTTTTTTCTTTTAAAGACGATTATTGGATTAGTGTTTATGACAAAAAAAATGAAACTTCAATTCTGTTTACATATGAAAATTATTTAAATGATTTGACATATGAAAAAGATTCTTATGCAATAGGTACCACGAAAGAAGAATTGATATTTCTAGTAATTCCCCAAAGTCTAAAAGCTCACGAGGAGAAGATAATTGCGAATGCGAATAATAAATTTCCGCCTGAATTTTATCAAAATATTAAAAATGTTAGCCCGGATGATAATCCTATATTGATGCTTGTGAAATATGTATTGGCTTCGACAGATTAATTTATGGCTAGCATGAATTTACTTTATTAAAATTTATTCTGCTGGATATGAATAAAAGCTCATATTTTTTCTTTATCCTCATTTTGTTTTTAGGAGCTCCTATCGTTGGTGATTATGGCATATCCATGGATGAACCAATAGAAAGAAAGCATGGAATCGTAGCATTTGACTACTTGAATGAAAAATTTAATCTGTTTCCTGGTATTGAAAAAGGGACAGGAGAAAACCTGAATACTTATGACCACCGGGATTATGGAATGATTTTTCAACTGGCCGCATACGGGTTGGAATTACTTTTGGGTATCAATAATAGCCGGGATGTGTTTTTGTTGCGCCACCTTTTGGTTTTTATACTCTTTTGGTCGAGTCTGGTTTTCTTCTACAAAATCATTGTCTGGCAATATAAGGATTGGAGGATCGGGATTTTGGGGGTGTTATTCTTTCTTTTAAGTCCGCGGTTGTTTGCGGAATCCTTCTATAATCCCAAGGATATCCCTATTATGGCATTTTTTATTATATCTACCTATACATTGATCAGGTTTTTGTACCAGAACACAAAATCCAATGCGGTATGGCATGGAATCGCATGCGGATTGGCCATCAGTACAAGAATTGTCGGGATCATCCTGCCGGTATTTACTTTGATCTTGGTTCTTTTTAAAATCTTTGAAGCTCGTTGGGTGGGATTGCAATGGAAAAGCTTTATATCAGGAACAGTTATTTTTTTATTTTCCGTATTGCTGGCCACTTTTTTATTCTGGCCGGTACTCTGGGAAAATCCCGTTGACAGCTTTTTGTATTCATTCAATAGCATGAAGAAGTTCAGGTGGTATGGCAACATCCTGCTGTGGGGTGAACTGGTCAATTCCAATGCGCTCCCATGGCATTATATACCATCCTGGATTTTGGTGACCACGCCGCTTTCGTTTATAGTATTCTTTATCACCGGGATTTTTTCGATGGTCAGGTCTTTTCTCAAGGATAAGAAGGCTTTTTTGTTTGACCAAAAGAACAAGGCTGACATCATATACTTGGGTTTGTTCTTAGGCCCCTTATTTTCGGTAATTCTTTTTAATTCGGTGCTGTATAATGGATGGCGGCATCTGTATTTTATCTATCCCTTTTTTCTGTTGATCGGGATGAGAGGCTTTTTGACCCTGTTTTTGTTTGTCAAAAGGAGTTTCACCGAGAATAAGCAAATCCTGGTTTCGGGAGTTTTAAGTTTTATCATCGTATTCAACCTGATACAGACTTTGGTTTTTATGATCAGATTCCATCCCCATCAAAATGTGTATTTCAATGAACTTGCCCGAAATGTCGAACATAACTTTGAAAGGGATTATTATGGACTGTCTTACAGGCAGGCATTGAAATATCTCCTTGAAAACACTGAAGATGATAGTTTGATGATTTACAGTCATGATTTTATCGGAAAGATTAATACCATGAACTTTCCAAAAAAAGAAGCCGACAGACTGCGCTTTGTCTCCAATCAGAAAGATGCGGATTATTTCATATCCTTATTGAACCCCAGAAATGAAAAGGAATATGATGATATGATCAAAAAGAAGAGCCCCTATAATAATCCCGAGTTTGTCAACATACAAGTCAATGGGTATAGGATCATCAGCATATTTAAATTGAATGTAGGAGACCAATAAAACAACAATTTCTAATTTCTTTATTGGACAAAGAAGGTTTAGAAAAATAAGTTTTTCAAAACCTGAATAAAACAATGAATATGTTTTAAGTAAGATTATTTTGAATTTATTTTAATTTTTCTATCGGATTTATTTGCATTGTTGGATTTTTTTTTTTTTTAATTTTAAATGACTTTATTGATTTACAACCTAAACAAAACAGATTATGCTAACATTATTTAAAAATTTCAAGATCGGGATGATTGCATTTGGTGCAATTGTATTTATGATGGTGGCCGGATGGCAGTTTGGTGTCGGCGGAACAGAAGAAGTGTTTTCGGATAAGGAGGTGGCATTGGAAAATGCTTTAGCTGGGAGTGGTGGGGAATGGGTATGTTGTCAGTCTTTTAGTACCGGCTGTCCTACATATGATGGATCCATGTACTTTCCGTGGGATTACGCCTATTGGGGAGGGTCATTCTGTCCATAATTCAAATACGGGATAGGGGAAGGTAACCTACCCCTATCATTTAATCCAGGTCGTAAAACAAATCATCAATGAAACCAACCTACTTTAACATACTGCTATATATATTGATTATTTCATGCAATCCATCCCCAAATAAAAAAACTGAATTTAATCCCGAAAAATTAGTACCCTATTGTTTAGTGTCCGAAAAATCAGATAATTCCAACATTCTAAATCCAAGGAGAATATTTAGTAAAGGTGACTTTCTTTTTATCATCGAAGATTATCGAATGCCACCAGATCGACCATTAATCCATATTTTTAGAAAAGAACCTTTAATTTACTTTAATTCGAAAGGGAAAATCGGATTTGGCCCTTTGGAAGCCCAATCAGTGGAAGTCCTTAATCCCGGACTTTCTGACAGCACATTCGTTATGTACAGTGGTATGGATAGAAAATATATCGAATACGATATATATGACAGTTCTAGGCTTGGGATCAGGGAAATTAAAATACCTCATTCTGAAACTCCACTGGGATCAATATATTTTTCACCGGATTCAATTTTTATCGGAATTCCCACTTACGATGAAAACAAATTCGTAGAAGTCAATCTTCAAGGAAAAAAGATCAATGGATTTGGAAAATGGGAACAGGTCGAAGGAAAAAAAGAAATGTCTTATTTCCATCATTTTCATCTAAACCAGGGCTGGTTTAAATCAGATGATGACTTTACATTGCTTGTAAATGCTTTAATATTCAGAGACAGATTAGAAATTTTTGACCTAAAAACTAAAGAAATAAAAATCATTGACGGCCCATCCACAGAGCTTCCTGAATTTAAATTTTATGAAGCTAGTATGCCTCTGGATATTCCCATCTCAAATCCTTATAGATATCGTGATGTTTTTATTTCCAAAAAAAGGATTTACGCATTATACGGTGGGGTAAATGAAGCTCATTATAAGGAAACTAGCGAATTAGCGAAGAAAATATTTGTATTTACCCGAAAAGGTGAACCAATTCTCAAGTTTGACCTTGACAGATCTGTCCACTCAATAGTAGTAGACGAAGATCTAAATAAAATTTATGGATTGACCACCGATGAAAATCCTGGAATAGCCGTATTTAGAATCCCTACTAGGATTTTCTGAATTTGGAAAAAAGATGCTTACCATTCGGTGAGCGAAGGCAAGCAGTAACTTATCTATTTCCTTTCTCACAATAGAATATAATTTCATTTTCGGGCAGGGCATGTTTTTCAATCAGCTCTTGAGATAGTGTTTTGACAAAAAGGTTTTCATGGACCATGAGACCTGATTGATTCAGCCGGATAGCATAGTCCTTACCATATTTTCTTACATGGTCCCTTTGACCAAAAAGTCTTTCCCTTTCGGCAGGATCTGAAATGGTCTTATCTTCTATGGTTTTTTCCAGGTCATATACGGGTGACTGTATAATTCCCCAACCGTCCTTTTTCAGCACCCGGTTGATTTCACTGCAGGCCAATAGGTCATCATCCACATGTTCCAAAACGTGGTTGCAGAATACCACATCAAA
>NZ_JBGSXS010000385.1:0-5145 GCF_041751335.1 Aquiflexum sp. | reverse complement strand
GTAAAAAATTTAAGTCATAAAAAAGGTGATCATTTGATCACCTTTTTTTGTTGATTATCCTTCGTTTTTCTTGTCCTGAACTTCTTTTCGGATGTCCTGTGCCAAATTCTTAAGATCCTGCATACCTTTTCTTACCCGGGTCCCTGCAGCTTGGTTGTTTTTGTCGTAGAACTTTTCGAAGTCTCCTTCCAAGCCTAGGATAAGATCTTTTATTTCGCTAAATCTGTTCATAGTAAAAATTAATTTTATTGGTTGATGATAAGTTTAATTGTGTGGTCAATATAGCTAAAATGTTTATAAAACAACAGTATAACGCCTTTTTTTGATTTTTTTTATTCTCCGAAGGAAACAGCATATGCTGTATTTTTATAATATCCACTCGACAATTTTTCTTTGATGGCTTCAAAAGCAGCGATTGTTTCTTCTACATCTTCTAAAGTATGAACAGCAGTAGGTATTAATCTTAGGATTATCATTCCTTTAGGAATCACAGGATAAATCACTACAGAACAGAAGATTTTATATGTCTCTCTTAAGTCTTTACTTAAGGTAGCTGCTTCCCCTATGGTACCATTGAGCACCACCGGAGTCACTGGTGAATTGGATTTGCCGATGCTGAATCCTTTTTCAGTCAATCCTTTTTTCAAAGCATCAACTATTTTCCAGAGGTTGTCTTTCAATTCAGGCTGACTTCTCAATAATTCCAACCTTTTCAATGCCCCTTCAACAAAAATCATTGGAAGTGATTTGGCAAAAATCTGAGAACGCATGTTGTATTTCAGGAAACGGATGACATTAGTATCCCCTGCAATGAAAGCACCTATAGAGGCCATTGATTTGGCAAAGGTGGAGAAATACAAATCCACTTCTCCCTGAACTCCCTGTTCTTCTGCGGTACCTGCACCTGTTTTTCCCATAGTTCCAAATCCATGTGCATCATCAACCAAGAGTCTAAAGCTAAATTTCTCCTTCAGCTTAACAATCTCCGCAAGTTTGCCCTGATCACCGGTCATTCCAAAAACACCTTCTGTAATGACAAGTATACCACCCCCGGTTTCTTCTACCAGTTTGGAAGCTCTCTGCAGCTGTTTTTCGCAATTTTCTATATCGTTGTGCGGAAAGACATAACGTTTCCCTAAATGCATTCTCAGCGCATCAATGATGCAGGCATGGCATTCACTGTCATATACGACCACATCTTTTCTGTCCAAAATAGAATCAATGACTGACATAATACCTTGGTATCCATAATTCAGAAGATAGGAACTTTCTTTGCTGACAAATTCGGCCAGTTCTCTTTCCAATTGTTCATGTTGGTCTGTTTGACCTGACATCATTCTGGCGCCCATCGGGTATGCTGCGCCCCATTTTGCTGCGGCTTCGGCATCTGCTTTCCGAACTTCAGGGTGGTTTGCCAATCCAAGGTAATTGTTCAAACTCCAGGTAAGGACATCCTTACCTTGAAATTTCATTCTGGGGGCAATTTCTCCTTCTAATTTTGGGAATGCGAAATAACCTTCAGCTAATTCAGAATGCTTGCCCAAAGGACCAAGATTGGTTTGTAATTTTGCGAATAAATCCAAGGCTTAAAACGTTTAGGTTTTATAATTTTGTAATGGTGATTTCATCTATCAAATCTGGCAAAACTAACACAATTTGTCCATCCTTGCAAAAAAGCCATTTCAATTCAAGTATTCTTTTTAGATACTGGCTTTATTTTGTTTACTTCGCAGTTGTTGTTTTTTTTATGAAATAAACCCCTATATGCATAAAATCAAAAAGCTATTGGTTGCCAATCGAGGAGAGATAAGTCTGAGGATTATGCGAACTGCCAGACAAATGGGAATTAAGACAGTAGCTGTATTCAGTGAAGCGGATCGAAATGCCCCACATGTCAAATTTGCGGATGAATCCGTATGTTTGGGACCACCTCCTTCCAATCAGTCCTATCTGCTTTCAGACCGTATAATTGAGGCCTGTAAAAAACTTGGTGTGGACGCAATTCATCCCGGTTATGGGTTTTTATCCGAAAATGCGGCATTCGCTAAAATGGTTTCTGAAGCTGGAATAATCTTTGTTGGCCCATCACCTGAATCCATCGAGGTGATGGGAAGTAAACTGGCTGCAAAAAATGCGGTTTCAAAATACGGAATTCCAATGGTTCCTGGGACGGATGAGGCCATTTCAGATATTACCGCCGCAAAATCTAAGGCTGCAGAAATCGGTTATCCGATTTTGATCAAAGCCAGTGCAGGTGGTGGAGGAAAGGGTATGAGGATTGTGGAAAATGAAGCTGAGTTTGAGGAACAGATGCAAAGGGCCATTTCAGAAGCCCAGTCTGCATTTGGTGATGGAGCGGTTTTTATAGAGAAATACATTATCTCTCCCAAACATATAGAAATTCAGGTGCTAGGTGACCAAAAGGGAAATGTGGTATATTTATTTGAAAGAGAATGCTCCATACAGCGAAGGCATCAAAAAGTTATCGAGGAAGCACCTTCTCCGGTTGTTTCATCCGAAATGAGAAAAGCTATGGGAGAGGCTGCTGTGAAAGTGGCAAAAGCCTGCGATTATTATGGTGCAGGTACTGTTGAATTCATTGTGGATGAAAAGTTGGATTTTTACTTCTTGGAAATGAATACCAGGCTGCAGGTAGAGCACCCTGTCACAGAAATGATTACCAATAAAGACCTGGTAAAAGAGCAGATATTGATTGCTGAAGGTTTGCCTTTGTCTTTTTCACAGGAAGACTTGAAAATCAATGGTCATGCTGTTGAGGTTAGGGTATATGCAGAAGACCCTAAGAATAATTTCCTTCCGGATATTGGAAATCTCCAAACCTATATTAGACCCCATGGTCCTGGAATTAGGGTTGATGATGGATTTGAACAGGGAATGGATATACCCATTTATTATGATCCCATGATTGCCAAATTAATAGTTCATGATGAATCAAGAGAAAAGGCGATTATAAAAATGATCCATGCAATCGATGATTACCAAATCACAGGAATTGAAACCACACTTGCTTTTTGCAAGTTTGTGATGGAACATGCGGAATTTAAGAGCGGTAGGTTTAACACAAAATTTGTAGAGCAGTTTTTTAGTCCAGAGATGCTACAGATTAATTGGTCCGAAAAGGAATTGGAGCTTCTTGCAGGTCTGGCAGTGGATGTTTTTGATAAAACGAGGGAAAGTTTGAAAATTTCACAAAGTCAAGAAGGTGCACTTTCGAAGCGCTCAAACTGGAAAAATAGACTGATCTGATGGCGGAGATACTACCTTTAAAAGGCTGGAGGTATCATTCAAGATTTAAAAATAATCTCGATGACTTAACTTCCCCTTTATTTGATGTGGTTTCGGAAAAGCAAAGAGTTGCCTTGTATCAAAACCCTTATAACAGTATCCATATTTCAGTTCCATTGGGAGATGACCCTTCAACAAGAGGGAAGGAAGTTTTGGAAAAATGGAAATCCGAAAAAGTGATTATTCAGGATCAATTGCCTGGTATTTATGTGTATTACCAATATTTTAGACTTCCCGGTCAAGAGCACGAATCTTGTAGGAAGGGATTTATAGCACAGATCAAAGCCTATGATTGGGATGAAGGGGTGGTATTGAGGCATGAAAATACCATCGTACAAGCAGTTGCCGACAGGACAAATCTTTTAAGAAGCACAGAATTTCAACCTAGCCCGACACATGGTCTATATGAAGATTTAGATCATCTTCTTGAGCCCTACATGGATGCTGCCATTGAAGATCCAATTTATGATTTGGAAGATTATCAAGGGGTAAGGGAAGTCATGGGGCTTATTCAGGATGCCAGGATTATCAAGGTGTTTTTGGAAGTGATTAAAGATAGGACAGTAATATTGGCAGATGGACATCATAGGTATCAAAGTGCTATAGATTACAAAAAGGAGAAAACCAGCGCAAATCCTAATCATACATGTAAAGAGGCTTATAATTTTCATATGATGTACTTTACCAATGCCTTAGCCCGTGACCTAAAAATATTACCTACCCACAGATTGTTCTTTGATTTGGATTTGAAAGAGGAGGAAATTCTTCAAAAAGCAGGCGAATTTTTCATTATTAAAAAACTGAATGATGTTGAAGAAATTGGGGAATTAATCCTTCAGAAGCAATGGGCGTTTGGATTGGTTTTCAAAAATAATGCTTACAAGATCAGGTTGATTCCTGAGAAAATAGGGGCTTTTGGTTTTGAAATGCCTCAGGTTGTAAAAGAAGTTGACCTAATGGTTCTTCATTATTTTTTTATCGATAAAGTCTTAGGGATTTCATTTAAGGAGCAAAGACTTTCGAATAATATCGATTATGAAAGAAACCTGAATAGATGTTTCTCAAAGGTGAATTCTGGAACAGCTTCATGTGCTGTCATCACAAAAGAGGTACCCATGTCCCAAGTTTTGAATGTTTGCAAATCCGGTTTTACCATGCCCCAAAAGTCAACTTATTTTTATCCTAAAGCGCTTTCAGGATTGTTGTTTGGTTCTGTAAACGAAGAAGAATTTAAATTCCCATATCAAGCTTTTAAATGATGATCAAACTTGATAAAAAAATCATTCTTGCTTCTAAATCCCCAAGAAGGAAAGCGTTAATGGAGGGTCTCGGAATTGAATTTGAACAAAGGACAAAAGAAACCGATGAAAGTTTTCCTGCTACTTTAACCCCCGAGGAAGTTGCTGGATATTTATCCGAAAAGAAAGCAAAAGCTTTTACCGGAGAAATGAAAAGTTCTGAGTTGATTATTGCATCGGATACCATTGTTGTGATGAATGGGGAAATTCTTGGGAAACCAAAGGATTATTTGGAGGCATTACAGATGCTTCAAAAACTATCCGGCAACATGCATCAGGTTTTCACAGCTGTTACGATAATGGATGATAACAAGATCCAGACTTTTACAGATATGACTAAGGTGTACATGAAGGATTTTTCCAATGAGGAAATAGAGTATTACGTAAGCCTTTATCACCCTTTGGATAAAGCAGGGGCTTACGGTATTCAGGAATGGATTGGTTATATAGCTGTTGAAAAAATTGAAGGATCATATTTTACTGTAATGGGCCTCCCGGTCCATTTGGTTTATGATGTTTTGAAAAATTGGTAGGAAAGGCA
>NZ_JBGSXS010000384.1:0-16249 GCF_041751335.1 Aquiflexum sp. | reverse complement strand
GAAAAGGTCTGTGAGGAGGGGCATTTTGGGAAGGAGGAGATTTTAAGGATGAAGGATGAGGGATGAGGGAGAAAGGTAGAAGGTAGATTTTAGATTGGGCAAGTGGGAAGGAAAAAGGCTGAATGATGAGGGATGAAGGAGAATGGTAGAAGGTAGATTTTAGATTGAAGATTGGGTATGGGGGAAGGATGTGGAGCGTCATTGCGAGTCCATAGCATTTTGAAAATGTTCAGAAAATGAATGACATCAAGTTATCAACTAGGCAGCCGTCATCCTGAGTCCCCAACATTTAGTATATGTTCAGAATAGGAATGACATCAAGTTATCCCCTAGGCATCCGTCATCCTGAGGCACGAAGGATCTCCAGCGGTCCTATTTATGTTTAATTTAATCATTTGCGGATCCTCGAGAGACCCATCTCCCAATAGCCATCGGGAGATGGGTGACGGCGGCTCCGGTTCACGTCATTGGTAGGCTCGAAGGATCTCTAGAAGTCCTATTTATGTTTATTTTAGCATTTGAGGATCCTCGAGAGATGCTTCTCCTCGATAGCTATCGGGATCAGCATGACGGCGCTTCGGTTTATGTCATTGGTAGGACTCTTGGTTCTCGCATCTTGACTCCCCGATACTTGAGACAGGCTTTGTCTTCCCGTTACTCAGAGCAGACTTTGATTCTCGCTTCTCCATCTTGGTTCTTGTTTCTTGTTTCTTGGCTCTCGTATCTCGCTTCTCGGTTCTCGCACCTTACTTCTTGGCTCTCGTTTCTTGGCTCTCGTTTCTCGCTTCTCGGTTCTCGCATCTTACTTCTTAGTTCTTGGCTCTTGATTCTTGGCTCTCGTATCTCGCTTCTCGGTTCTCGATTCTCGATTCTTGAACCTTACGTCTCACTTCTCATATCTCACATCTCCCCTTAAAAGAGGTCATCTATTGATCCGAGTCCTTCTCTGATGATTTCAATTTCATCTCCTGTACAATCCAAAATCGTGGAAGCCACATTCTGCCCATATCCCCCATCGATTACTATATCTACAAGGTCCCTGTATTTTTCATATATCAGTTCAGGATCTGTGCTATATTCTATCACATCATCTTCATCCTTGATTGAAGTGGTCAATATCGGTGAACCCAGTTCTTTGACAAGTAATCTTGGAATAGGATGGTCGGGGACACGTATACCTATTGTTTTTTTATTGCTATTGAGTATTTTGGGTACATTGGTATTAGCTTCCAAAATAAAAGTGTAGGGCCCAGGCAACGCTTTTTTCATCACCTTAAATATCGGAGTACTCAAAACCCTTGTGTATTCGGAGATATTGCTCAGGTCATAACATATAAATGAGAAATTATGCTTTTTGGGTTTAATTCCTTTAATCTGAGCGATTCTTTCTACAGCTCTTTGGTTGTGAATGTCACAACCCATACCATAAATCGTATCTGTGGGATAAATGATTACACCACCATCACGGAGTACATCCACAATTTTTTGGATTTTTCTGGGGTCAGGATTTTCCGGATATAATTTAATGAGTTCGGCGGGCATTATAAATGATGATTTTAGATTGTAGAATTCAGATTGTAGATTTTCGTCACTATAGTAATCCGGATTAAATTTAGGCCAGTCCTAATCAAAGGAAAGAGATTTTAGAATTGGGATTTATTTTTGGGAATACCATTGAAGGAAGTTTTGAATAATCGGAATGTCTGCTTCGGCCCAGTCCAATTCAGCAAGATTTTCAAGTTCCCTCCAACAAAAGGTTTTGTGTTCCTTTAGAATTATATTTCCTTTTTTAAAGCAACAAAGAAAGGGAATAAGTTCAATTTTCTTGGTTGGATCATATTGGTGGAAATTACTTTCAAAGGATTCCATCACTTCAATTTCAATATTTAATTCCTCCATGATTTCCCTTTTCAGACACTCCTCAGCGGACTCTTTTTCTTCGATTTTACCGCCTGGAAGCTCCCATTTGAGTGGTAAATCCATTTTCTCACTCCTTTGGGCACAAAAAACTTTACCGGAATCCAATATAATAGCGCAAGTGACTTTAATTAGTTTTACCATTGATTTTGATCTTTGTTAGCCCTGTGAACAAAAATCTCTATTTTTGCCGTTATTCTATAGTTGGGTTTCAAAAATATGTTTGACGACAAAAAAACTAAATATTATCTCGTATTCATAATTACCTTTTCGGTTCTGTTGAGTACCCTCTCCTTTTATTTTTATCAGGCTTTTTACAGTCCAAACGCCCTGATAGACAAAGAAGAACCCCATATGCTCATGCTTCCCAGTAACTCCACCTTTCAAACAGTGGTGGACAGTCTCTATGACACAGGCGTAATCAATGACCTCATTTCCTTCAGTTTTGTATCAAAATTCCTCAATTATCAGGAATCTGTAAAACCGGGTCTTTACACCATTCCTCCTAAAACAAATAACTTCAATTTGGTAAAATTGCTGAGATCTGGAAATCAAACTCCGGTCAGGATCACTTTCAATAACATCAGAACGAAAGAGGACCTTGCAGAAAAAATCACCCGAAATCTGGAAATCAACCCTGATTCATTTTTGGAACTTCTGAGAGATTCCGTAAATATCAGGAAATTTGGTTTTAAAGAAGAAACAATCATGGCCATGTTTATCCCTAATACTTATGAGGTATGGTGGAATACAAGCCCCGAAAATCTTTTTGACAGGATGTATAGGGAATATGAAGGCTTTTGGAATGAAGGACGGAAAGAAAAAGCCCGTTTGATCGGACTGAGTCCTTTACAGGTCTCCACTTTGGCTTCGATAGTTCAGGCAGAAACAATAAAAGCTGACGAAAGGTCAAAGGTTGCCGGAGTCTATATGAACCGTCTTAGAATAAACATGCCTTTACAGGCGGACCCTACGTTGGTGTTTGTCTCAGGTGATTTTGGACTTAAAAGGGTATTGAATATCCATAAGGAAATCGATAGTCCTTACAACACATACAAGTACATGGGTCTTCCTCCCGGTCCGATCAATTTGCCTGAGATTTCTGCACTTGATGCAGTCTTGAATCATGAAGACCATCAATACCTGTATTTTTGTGCCAAGGAAGATTTCTCCGGGTACCATGCATTTGCGACTAACCTTGCACAGCACATGATAAATGCAAGACTTTACCAAGCCGCCCTGAATAAAGCAAAAATATATTGATATGTTCCAAGCAGAAACAAGTATTCGGGTCAGATATGCTGAAACAGACCAAATGGCCTATGTGTATTATGGCAATTACGCCATGTATTTTGAAGTCGCAAGGGTTGAAGCGCTCAGATCTGCTGGATTCTCCTACAAACAGATGGAAGATGATGGCATCATGATGCCGGTATTAGAACTGCACACACAGTTTATCAAACCAGGAAAATATGATGAATTGCTGACCATCAAAACCATCATCCCTGAATTACCCAGTGCTCGTATTAGATTTGAATATGAGGTATTTAATGAATCGGACGAAATCATCACCAAAGGATGGACAACCTTGACTTTTTTGAAAAAAGATAACCATAGACCCTGTAGACCTCCTCAATATTTACTAGATTTATTAAAACCTTTTTACCTATAAAATTCTTCAGTGAAGAAAAGACTGCGTTTATTATCCATCAAGTTTACCCGGCAGGCGAAGCTTCTCAGGAAATTCCATTTTGGAAACCCTGACCAGAACCTTTACGATGTAGGCAAGATTTTTATGGAACAGATGCGTAAGGACGAAATTACGGAAAGAGCAGGTGCCATGGCCTTTAGTTTTACTGTAGCCATGTTTCCTCTGATTCTTTTTTTGCTGAATATGATTCCCTATATAGGTATCTTTTTCTCCAATGTGACTACTCATAATATCCTGTTGTTTATCAAAGAAATTATTCCGGATTCCATTTATTCGGAAGCAGAACCCACCATTATGGATATTGTGAGCAAACCCAGGCAAAGCTTGCTTTCTATAGGTTTCTTCTTAGCACTTTTTCTTTCCACCAATGGGGTGGTTTCCATGATGAATGCCTTCAATGCAGTATACAGAACCAAAGAAAATAGGGATTTCTGGAAAGCGCGGGCCATTGCCGTAAGCATAGTTTTTGTTTTGATTCTTGCCATTTGTGGTGCTGTAGTCATTATGATTTTAGGAAGCAGTATTCTGTACCGGATTTCAGAGTGGGAGATTGTATCGAGCAATCTTTATTACTATATGTTGACCATATTTAGATTTTTGGTGCTATTGATAGTCTTCTTGATTGCCACAGCTTATATATTCAGATTTGCACCTGCTGTACATGATAAATGGAAGTTTTTCTCCACAGGTTCGATTACAGCAGGAAGTCTTATCACACTAGGTTTCTATTTGTTTTCATTCTATTTGAACAATTTTGCAACCTATAATAAACTTTATGGCTCCATTGGAGCAATGATTGCGGTCATGTTATGGTTATTTATTACTTCATTGATTATATTGGTATGTTTTGAGATCAATGTGAGTTTGGACAAAGCCGCTGAAAGAGGGTATGTCTCAAAAACCATCACTGTTGATGTTTCATGATTTTTATCATATAAAAACCAAAAGTTAGTCAACTTTACCATTGCTAATACTGACTAGTTTTGCATTAAATATCAAATCTTTATTTCCATGGAAACCAACAAAAGCATTTTTATAGCTACCGCCCAACCATTCAGCGGAAAATCAATAGTAGCATTGGGGCTCGTAGATATGCTGCTGGCAAAAGCCCAAAAAATCGGATATTTCAAACCCATCATCAATGACAGCCCGGAGGTCAAAAGAGATGCTCATATCGACACACTGATCCAGCATTTCAAATTGCCCATTGAATATGGAAAATCTTACGCCTACACCCGAGACGAAGCCAACCTGTTGGCAGAATCAGGATTTCAGGGCGAAATAATTGATACCATCATCAGTAAATACAAAAGCCTTGAAGCACAGTTTGATTTTACCATCATCGAAGGCAGTGATTTTTTGGGCGAGGGTACGGCATTCGAATTTGATGCCAATGTTACCATCGCCAAAAACCTGGGGACGCCTGTAATTATCGTACTTTCCGGTGACGGGAAAAGTATTCCCCAAATCAGCAACTCCGCTATTGTAACCATCAAAAATTTTCTGCATAGAAAAGTGAAGGTATTGGCCGTGGTAATCAACAAAGCGGATGAATCAGCGATTGATGAGATCAAAAACCTAATAGGTCCACAGTTGCCCAAGGATATTATCCTTTCGGTCATTCCCAAAATCATTGATCTGAAAAGTCCCTCCATGAAAGAAATAAAGGAGCACCTGAATGCCGAGGTGATGTTTGGGGAAGATTATTTATCTAACCGTGCAGATCATTTTATTTTTGGAGCCATGCAGATTTCCAATTTTCTCAAACATATCAAACCGAATGTCCTTATTGTCACTCCTGGTGACCGTGCAGATATAGTGATGGCTTCCCTTCAGGCAAACCTTTCTAAAAATTATCCAAAAATTGCCGGGATAGTTCTTACCGGTGGATTTGATATTTCGGAATCTGTCCTCAAACTAATTGAAGGCTCAGATACTGTAGTTCCCATCTTAAAAGTGGAAGACCAGTCTTTTTACGCAGCCACAAAAGTAGGGAGTATCCATTCCAAAATATCTCCGGACAACACTGAGAAAATCATGATGGCTATCAATACATTCAGAAAATATATTGATGTCCAAGCATTGGAAAAAGAAATTGCCTCTTTCAAGGCTGTTGGAATCACTCCAAGGATGTTCCAGTACCAACTGGTGAACTGGGCAAAAAGCAAGAAAAAGCATATCGTTTTGCCCGAGGGGAAAGATGAAAGAATATTGAAAGCAGCTGATAGACTTGTTAGGCAAGGAATTGTCAACATTACCCTTTTGGGTGATGTCAATGAAATATCAAGAAGCATCAGCAAGTTAGGACTTTGCCTTAACCAAGATGTTTGTCAGATCATCAATCCTCAGGATTCTTTTTATTATGATGAATATGTCAATACCCTTTTTGAACTGAGAAAAGGAAAAAACATGCCATTGGAGGTCGCTCGGGATTTGATGACTGATGTTGCCTATTTCGGTACAATGATGGTTTTCAAAGGACATGCAGACGGCATGGTATCAGGAGCCATTCACACCACCGCCCATACCATTAGACCTGCACTTCAATTTGTAAAAACCAAGCCAGGTATTTCTTTGGTATCTTCCATATTTTTCATGTGTCTCCCTGATAGGGTAATGATTTTTGGAGATTGTGCCATCAATATCAACCCAACAGCCGAAGAACTTGCGGAAATAGCCATTTCCTCGGCTGACACCAGTGTCAAATTCGGAATTGAACCTAGGGTGGCCATGTTGTCCTATTCTTCTGGTGAATCCGGTTCAGGAGAGGATGTGGATAAAGTCCGCAGTGCTACCGAAATTGTAAAACAAAAAAGACCGGATATCAAAGTGGAAGGTCCAATACAATATGATGCAGCAGTGGACCCAATTACAGGAAAACAAAAGATGCCCAATTCGGAAGTGGCAGGCAATGCCTCAGTCCTTATATTCCCTGACCTGAATACTGGAAACAATACCTACAAAGCAGTCCAAAGGGAAACCGGAGCTATGGCCATCGGCCCCATGCTCCAAGGAATGAACAAACCCGTCAACGACCTCAGCCGCGGCTGCACCGTTGATGATATCTTCAATACCGTGGTGATTACGTCAATTCAGGCCCAGGAGTGAATTTGGAAGGAGAAAGGATGAAGGATGAGGGATGAATTTAGAAGGTAGATTTTAGATTTAAGATTTAAGAACGGATAGATACGTTGTTTTGATGGGAGTTGTCTGTTCTTGTTTCTTATCTTCCCGAAAGTCTTCGGAACAAGCTTTATTTCTTGGTTCTTGTTTCTCGGCTCTCGCATCTCGCTTCTCACATCTAAGAAAAAAAAAATGAAAATCCTCGTATTAAATTCCGGAAGTAGTTCTCTGAAGTACCAATTGTTTGAGATGCCGAATGAATCCCCTTTGTGCAGCGGTTTGGTGGATAGGATTGGACAAGAAAATAGTTTGCTGATACATAAAGTGATGCGCGATGGTATCGAAGAAGTCTTCAAAATCCAAGAAACAATCAAAGACCATGAAG
This sequence comes from Aquiflexum sp., assembly GCF_041751335.1. Taxonomy (GTDB): domain Bacteria; phylum Bacteroidota; class Bacteroidia; order Cytophagales; family Cyclobacteriaceae; genus Aquiflexum. The sequence continues at coordinate 9,113 of NZ_JBGSXS010000384.1, read as the reverse complement.
AAGGGCTTCTCAAGGTAACCGATCTTTTAATTGACCGGGAGAAAGGAGTGATTTCGAATGTGGAAGAAGTAAAAGCCATTGGCCATCGAGTGGTTCATGGTGGGGAACAATTTTCCTCAACCACATTGATAACACAAGAAGTCAAAAACAAAATCAGAGAATTATTCGCACTGGCACCATTGCATAATCCGCCAAACTATCTGGGAATTACCGTTGCAGAAAGGGTATTTCCAAAAGCAAAACAAATTGCTGTTTTTGATACCGCTTTTCACCAAAGCATGCCTCCCCGCGCCTATCGATATGCTATTCCAAAAGAGCTTTATACTGACATGGGCATCCGTGCATATGGATTCCATGGAACAAGCCATCTGTACGTTTCTAAAAAAGCAAATACGTATTTGGAAAATCCTGACGCCAAAATCATAACCATTCATCTTGGCAATGGCAGTAGCATGACGGCAATCCAAGGTGGAAAATCTATTGACCACAGTATGGGACTTGGACCCATGGGAGGCCTTGTAATGGGTACCAGAAGTGGCGATATTGATCCATCCATAATTTTTCACCTGATCAATGAAAGAGGCTTCGCTGCAAAAGAGGTCAATGACATATTGAACAAAAAAAGTGGTTTATTGGGGCTATGCGGCCTGAGCGATATGCGTGACGTCAAAAAAGCCATGGAGGGAGGCAATGAAGATGCTATCTTAGCTTATGAACTGTATGCTTACAGGATCCAGAAATATATAGGCACCTTTTCTGCTTCGCTCAATGGATTGGATGCCATTGTTTTCACTGCAGGAATCGGGGAAAATGATCCCGATATGCGTGAAGCTGTCTGTAAAGACCTAGCGTTTTTTGGAATTAAAATGGATAAAGTGTCAAACAAAATCAAATCTTCTGATATTAGAGAGATAAACACCAAGGATTCTAAAGTCAAGATATTGGTTATTCCTACCAACGAGGAATTGGAAATCGGCAAACAAACATTTGATTTAATGTTATAGAATCATCAAAAGCAAAATGGATTTTGTGACAGCTAGGGAATATTTCATCGACAACTTCGGTAAAAAGGATCTAATTGAAGTGCTTTTTATCACCGAAAACGGTAGAAGAAATGAGCCGTTGATCGGAATAATTACCCTCAGTGAAGACTTGGAAATGATCATTGACATACTGCGGGGATCGGGTAATATTGAAAGTAAAACCGAAAATCTTAATTGATCCAAAGGATTTATTTATAAAACTGAATTGCAATAACCTCACCAATGAAAAAAAACCCTTGGATGCCAAGGGTTTTTTTGGGAAAAACCAAACAACATTTCGAACTAAAAATCAAAATCCTAGACCCACTGCCATAGCAGTCACATGAATATCAAAGTCTGATATTCTTGTTGCCTGACCAGTACTGAGGTTTATGCTATAAACGCCTGTTTTTTCTCCCACTTTCAACAAGGCAAATGCAGCATTGGAAGAACCTCCTATATCAAAGCCATTCTCATCTTTGAAATCAATGCCCAAATCACCTACAGCTACCAAAACACCATCATTTGGTGGATCTTGCTTGAAAAGCATATTGGTTTTTGAATCAATCACATATAACAAGGTGCTTGTAGCCCTTGCCACATTATTGGTATAGGCCGCACCATTTACCATGGGCATTCCTGGATTCAATTTACCATCCGTTGCCACGACAGTGCCTAAATCTGGATGTAGCCTTAAGTTTTGACCGGAATTACTGACCAATCTGATTCGGTCTACAGTTGGATTAAAATCAAAACCAAAAGTCTCTCCGTCCAAAATAGGTATCAGACCTGACCCTACAGGGCTTACCTGACCATTGGCAGTATTCACTGTCAACAACCTGCTTTTATTGGAGACTGCATATAATGTACCTGTCGCAGGTCTAAAATCAAGTCCAACAATGAATTCTCCACTCATCATTCCTGTTAAATCTACTTTATTCATTATGGGAGCAGTAGGATCAAACCTGAAAAATTCATTGTCGAAATTTGCAGCAAAAGCAACAGGGTTGGTTTTGAAAGCAACACCTATGACAGGTAGATTAAATCTTCCAATATTGGAAGCTCGTCCTGAATTGAGATCAATTGAAAAAAGTCTGGATTGATTTTGGTGTCTTGTAACTGCCAAGGCTGCAGAATTATCTGGGTTGATATCAAAATTGCCGATCCCCATAAAATTTGTACTGAGATTTCCGACTTCTTTTAATCCACCATCATTGGGTGGATCTTGGATAAACAATTTATTGGACGAAAAATCAATGTCGTACAAAACTGTTGAACTCGCCCCTGCCACACTGTTGGTATAAGCAACTGCACCAATCTGAGGATTGCTACCTCCAGAAATATTCCCATCTGTAGCTACCACCGTCCCTAGCTCGGGGTGTAATCTGAGGTTTTGACCACTAGCAGTGACCAAACGAATCCTGTCTACAGTAGGGTTAAAATCTATTGATGCATTTTCCCCATCTATTGCTGGACTAAATGGTCCTGCACCCAAAGCGGTAGCTGCCCCGGATTCTTCATTGATGAAATAGAGGCGACTTGTGGAACCCAATGCATAAAGCTGACCTGTAGCAGGTCTGTAATCAATACTGATAATATCTTCCCCGGAAGGAAGTCCGGTAATGTTCTTCAAACCCATTGGTTCATTCAGCCTACGGGCATTGAACTTAGCAATTCGATTGTCATTAGTGAGTGCAGTAAAAACCACATCGGGTGCCATGGCAGGATTTTCAACTACCGGCATGTTTTCATTTTTTCTTTCGCAGGCAAATAAAATACCTACTGCCAATAAGAGAAAGCCCGCTCTTTTGGCAAAACTGTTGATCATTTTTTTCATAATTGATTATAGATTGGTAAAAGATTTTAAGATTTACGAAGTCATTTCATATTTTGGATTTGGGTCATCAAAAAAAAATATTTCCAAGCGGACCATATTCAAAAAAGGCCATTCTTAAACTGACTTCAACAGTTGAAAAAAGATTTACTGATTCTGGTTAATTCTTCCCTAGATTTGTTCCTGACCCAGAAAATTACCCAATCTAAACCATGAGGATAATCAGCCTTTTAATTCTGTTGTTGATTTGCTGTTCAGAATATTCTTTTTCCCAAAAGATTAATTCCACATACAGACTGAATATTCAAAAAACAGTTGAACCCATCATTATTGACGGGGTAATGGATGAACTGACTTGGGAAAATGCTGATATTGCCACCGACTTTTTTATGATAACCCCCATGGATACAAGCTATTCTCAGGTAAGAACTGACGTCAGGATGGCATATGATGACAAACATATCTACATGATTGTGATCAATTACCATGCAATTGATGGCCCCTATATGGTTGAGTCTTTGAGAAGGGATTTTAATTTTGGGAAAAACGACAATTTCATTTTTTTCATGGATCCATTTGAGGATCAGTTCAACGGATTTTCATTTGGCGCCAATGCAGCAGGTGCCCAATGGGACGGTATCATGTTTGATGGTGGCCGAATTGATCTGAGTTGGGATAATAAATGGGTTTCCAAAGTAAAAAATTACGAGGATAAATGGATTTTTGAAGCAGCCATTCCATTCAAATCTATCCGATACAAACCGGGTATCAAGGAATGGGGAATCAATTTCAGCAGAATGGACTTAAAGACAACCGAGAAATCCGGTTGGGCTCCGGTACCTAGGCAGTTTCCGTCAGCTTCTCTTGCTTACACCGGCGTTTTGGTATGGGATGAACCTCCACCTCATGCAGGTCCAAATATTTCACTGATTCCTTATGGATTGGGAGGGATTTCTCAAAATAGAGCTGCTGGTGAACAGGCGAATTACAGAAGATCATTTGGTTTTGACGCAAAGGTCGGGTTGGGAACAGCCCTGAACCTTGACCTGACGGTCAATCCTGACTTTTCCCAAGTAGAAGTGGACAGGCAGATTACCAACTTGGACAGGTTTGAACTCTTTTTCCCGGAAAGACGACAGTTTTTTCTTGAAAATGGAGACCTCTTTGGCAATTTTGGATATGAAACTGTCAGGCCGTTTTTTTCAAGAAGGATAGGACTTAACGCCCCCATTCATGCAGGTGCTCGTCTCAGTGGCAAAATTAACAAAGACTGGCGTGTCGGGGCGATGACCATGCAGACCGGTGCGGTGGAACAAGATAACCTCGATCCGCAGAACTTTTCTGTTTTTACACTTCAGAGAAGAGTTTTTTCCCGATCTACCTTAGGGGCAATAGTGGTCAACAGACAGGCGGGTTTATTTGCTCCAACCTTGGACAAAGACAAGCCTGCACTCTCAGGTTACGACAGGAATGTCGGTATGGAATTTAACCTTGCTTCTTCCAATAACCTTTGGACAGGGAAAACATTTATCCTTAAATCTTTCAATCCCCTTCAAAAAGGCAACGGCATCGCTTATGCCACTAACCTGCGCTATGTCAGTGGAAATCTATATTGGAACTGGCAGCATGAATATGTTTCTGAAAACTATACCGCAGAGGTTGGGTATGTTCCCCGGACGGGGTTTTATAAAGCCCATCCTTCGATAGGTTACCTGTTTTTTCCCAAAAGCAAGAAAATCCTGAGCCATGGACCTGAGGTGAACGCCAAATGGTTTTTTGACACCAAAATGAACCAAACGGATAATGAAAGCTATGTTTCCTACAAGATGCGGTTCAGAAGCCAAAGCAACCTCGCTGTTTGGGTTGCACATGATTATATTAAATTACTCCAACCCTTTGACCCAACCAATTTCAGTGGTGACACTCTGGCGACAGGGACAGAACATAGGTGGTATTCCTTGGGTAGTGAGTTCACCTCAAAGCCACAAAGTATTTTTACATATGCTATTTCTACACGCATGGGGGGGTACTATGCTGATGGAGAAAGGTACAATGTCAGCGGAGAAGTAGGTTACCGTTTTCAGCCATATTTTAGTTTGGCCCTTTCTGCCAATTACAACGAAATCCATCTTCCTGAGCCTTGGGCCCTTACTTCATTTTGGCTGATCGGTCCAAGATTAGATCTCACGCTAACCAATAACTTTTTTATTACTGCCTTTGCACAATACAACGAACAGATCAATAATATCAACCTCAATACCCGTTTGCAATGGCGCTTCAAACCCGCTTCTGATATATTTTTAGTCTTCACAGATAACTACCTCCCTGCACCCTTTTTGGCCAAAAACAGGTCTGTGGTTTTGAAGTTTACTTATTGGTGGAATATTTGAAATTTTGACTCGAGATGTGAGATTTAAAAAGATTTACAGGAAGGGCATAATATTATATTTTTCATAAGCCGAAAATTCAATTGATTTTCATGAGACAGCCCATTTGCAGCTATTTCAATTGAATATTTGGAAAAAAGCTGAAAATCTAAGGACAATATCTTAATATCTCAATATCTTAGTATTTATATATAGATACTATAAGAATCTTGAATACACTCAAATATTTCAAATTTAAATTTTTAAAACAATGGCCAAATTTTCGGACAGTGCCCTGTTAAAGACAAAATCCCGGGAATCTATATATATGGATTTATTTTCGGGGTATGGACAACCATCCACTACTTCCATACATCTGAAAAATGCCCAAGGGCAAGAGGAGGAACTGATGAGTTTTGATGGAAATGTTGAAAATGCCGAAATCGGAGCCGTGAGGAAACTTAAATACAATAAAATCGAAATCAGAACTATCATCCATGATGTGCACGACAATCCTATTGAGAAAGTTGACATCTCACTTAATGTTAGGGTGTATGATGCTGATTCCAATGAGGTGGAAACCAATTTCTCCATGAAAACATTAGGTATGGGCACCATTTTCTATTCAGATTTCCATGTGACCATTTTGTAAATAAAGTCATGAGGGTTTTAATTATCATTTTATCTGCACTTTTAGCCTTAAAGGCAAATGCCCAAAATGAGGTAGATACGGTTTTAAGGGAAGTAAAGGGAATCAAACTTGACTTATTGAAAACCCCAACAAACCCTTCTTTTCAGCTTATGAACTCCTCTGCAACCGAAATAATTGAGCCGGGAATGACACCTGAATTTTTCACATCCATTCAAAATGCCTCAAACAATTTCACCTCCCTACCAAATAATTTGGCAATCGCCTTCACCCCTTTTTGGTGGGGCAAACAAGCAAAAAACCTGAGTTTCGAAAAGGATTTTTCAGAAACCAATCGGTTAAATTTCGTCAGGACTTTGAATGTTTCGGCAGGCATGCTTAACGGGGTACAACAAGATCAAAGTCTAAGTAGATTTTCACTAGGGTTCCAATCAACACTCTTGAGGGGAAAAGTAGATAGGGTAAAAAAAGATGTTTACTTCAATATGCTTCAATCCATTGGGAACGCATATTTTGAAGACCAAAAGAGGGCACTACAATCAGGTCCGAATTATTTAAAACTTGAAACCGAATCATTTAAAATCCTCGACAGTTTACGGGTATTGAGTACCATAGAACCAAATGATTCGATTAAAGAAGAAACTTTGAACTCCATGATGGATAGTCTGGAGGAAGCCTATGAAAAAATTGACCTTCAGCTTTTAGAGTTAAGGAGGGCTATCAGTGAGAAAATTCAAACCATCGATAGCTCACCTGAATTGGACAGACTTTTCAATTCCATGAACGAAAGACATGGCTTCAAATGGGATATTGGCGGTGGTTTGGCTTTCAACACCGTTGAATTTAATCTGAACAATACCGGAATTTACCGCATTGGCCTTTGGTCAAATTTTGGAGGAAACATTTCCAAACTAAATTCAGGAAACTCCAGAATATCCTTGTTTTTTCTCACCAGATATTTTTACTTCAAGGAGATTTGGTATGAAAGAGAGAACAACTTCGAAATGATTCCAAATCTGCATACCATAGACATGGGAACCAAATTGCAGCTGCATGTTGCCGGAAAGTTCTCACTTGCTGCTGAATCTGTGTTCAGATCAGATATTGCCCAATCCATATTTGAAAATACCCACAAAATCAACGGCATTGCCCAATATCAATTTGGAAAAAATAAAGTGCTATATACCTCCTTTGGAAATGACTTCAATGACAACTCCAACCTCGGTCCTCAAAACCTCATAGTCACCTTCGGTGTCAACCTGGGTTTTGGGGAGGATATAGACTTGAAAGGGCTGATGATAAAATAAACTCAAATGGCTTAGAACGTAATGACTACCCCCTACTTCCCTTTCAACAATTTCCATTTTCCAAATCACAGGAACTTCCATCTTTATTGTCCGTGATTTCTAAGGCGGGGTTGGTTTTTACATGATCCTTCCAGGCTTTTTCAATAGTTTCGACAAATACTTCTTTAGGTTGGGCACCTGAAATACCAAATTTCCTATCCAACACAAAAAAAGGTACCCCTCTTACTCCTATCAATCTCGATTCATAAATATCCTGATCCACTTTATCCAAAAACTCCACAGAATCCAAACAAGCATCAACTCTTTCTTTTTCCAAGCCAACTTCTAAAGCAAGTTGGAGAAGTGTCTCTCTATGATCTATATTTTTTCCTTCCGTGAAATATCCTTTCAAGAGTCTTTCTTTCATGGCATCACCTTTATCAAGGGTTTTTGCCAACTGTAATAACCTATGGGCATTTTTGGCATTGGCGACAACTGTTTTTTCCATATGATAAGAAAGACCTTCCTCCTTAGCCATGTCCACTACTTGTTGGGTAATTTCTTTGGTTTGGGCAAGGCTCCATCCTTTGGTTTCGGACAGATATTCTAAAGTGCTTTTTTGGGGGTCAGTTACCATATCAGGATTGAGTAAAAAGCTTTTCCACTCAATTTGAATTTTGTCAGCAAATTGAAAATCCTTCAATGCAGATTCCAATCTTCATTTTCCGATATAACAAAATGGACACATGATGTCCGACCAAATTTCGATTTTCATATTTCAATAAAATTGACTTATTTCCTAAATCAATTTAATGCCTTGAAGGTTCAATAATAATGAAAATCAAAGAATGTCCATCCTGCGCCATGGATGTAGATAAAAACGCAGAGTTTTGCCCCATTTGTGATTTTCACTTCCCAAAAAGAAATCCAATTTATCAGATAGTTGCATTGCTACTAGCCTTTCTGATGTTGCTGTTTTTTTTCTTGATATAAAAATTATTTTTATCGCCAGTTTTTCCTTTAACGATTCAAATTTTGAAAAATATTTAATAGTCATTTTATTGCAAATTAAACCCCAAAAAATGCAGTAAATTGTTTTAAAGTGTTTTTTTGATAAAATTATTAAACAACATTAAATCAATATGTTAAGAACATTAAATAGTATAAAATTGGTGATAATTACTTTAATAACTTTTCTCAAACCTATAGGATTTTTTTATTACTAATTAATGAAAAAATAACATTTTACGGCATAATTATTGTTTGAATTTTTAGAAAATAAAAACAAATATTCCTTTAAAGCGGGTGAAGAATATTTCTTTTCGATAACAATACCAAAACCCAATGTTTAACGTTTTTAAAACCTTTGGTAAGTCCTATGCTGATAATTCAATATAATACTCCTGAAAATTTACCCAACCAATTGGAAGAAGGTAGTGTCGGTTTGTCTTTTATCCTCAAAGACAACTTTCCTTTGGATAAAAATCCACTCGAAGAAAAAAAACCTATCCTTGTCATGCATGAGGGGACAGTATTGATTAAAAAACTGGAACTGACTGTCAAAGGTCATAATGATAACAGCCGATTCAGCAAAAATCTTGAAATAGAATACAATACCATCAAGAAAGTAGCTTTTGATACAAGAGATGAATCTGAGGATTTCTTCTTGAATATTCCTGAAGGCACTTATGATGCCATTGACTTTAGATTTTTTATGGCAGATTATGAAAAGCAACCTTCAGTATTTTTGGAAGCAACTTATGTGAGTCCGGAAAGCGAAGTCATTCCTGTTATGGTTGAATTATTTGAATCAGACTTGAAATTTGATCTCAAATTTGACACTGTCAATTCTCCCTCTCCTAAGATTTACAATGGTAATTTGAATAATTCTTCGATGGTATTTGTCATTCATGCAGACAGATGGTTTGATGGTTTCAGCATTGATGACTTACAAAA
>NZ_JBGSXS010000383.1:0-6092 GCF_041751335.1 Aquiflexum sp. | reverse complement strand
GCTTTTCAAACCCCCTCCTTTATTCACCAAATTCTCCGTTCCCCGAGCTTGCCGAGGGGCAATTTATAAATCTGTCATTAGTAGGCACGAGGGATCTCCAGAGGTCCTATTTGTGTTCAAATTTATCATTTCCTGAACCTCGTGAGATGCTTCTCCCGATAGCCCCGATAGCTATCGGGGGGATCAGCATGACGGCTGTTCCGATTTATGTCATTGGTAGCCTGCCTGTCCATTTTGGCAAGGAGCACTTCAAATCACTTTCTAATTTAGGAAACTCTCTTTACTAAATGGCAATCCCAAAGTAGCATTGACCGTACCAAAATTAGGTTAAAACATACAAGATACTTGCAGCATTAAAGTTAACCTTGCCATAAACTCAATCCATCTCTTTTATCCAAACTTCAGAAGTGAAATTTGAAGCAGCTAATCCTCCATACGTTCCTGAAATTGGCAAGGTATGGGAAGGATGAAAACTATTGGCTAAGGGAATGTAGTGATGGTCAGTAAAAAGACCCAAACTTGGATCTAAACCAACCCAACCCGCTCCGGGAAGGTAAACTTCTATCCATCCATGAAGTTCATGGCCGGCATCTACTTCTGGATTAAAAGCATAGCCACTGACAAATCTTGTAGCCATTCCCAGATTCCTGAGCATCGACATCAACATCCATGATAAATCTCTGCAAGAACCTTCTTTGGTTAGAAAAGTATCTAAGGGGTGTAATAATCCCGGTTCATATCTGAGTCCATGAGACCAATTTTCGTGAATTTTATCAAGCAATCTCACCAGAAAAGAAACTAAATCGGACGACTGCTTCATTATTGAAGAAGCAAATTCAGCCAATTCTGGAAAGTGCTCTGAATGTTGATATATTTTCAAAAACTCACCGGTGTTTCCTTGATATTCAAAGTTTTCAAAAGGATAAGGGATATTCGGGGAAAGTATAAAACTGAATGGATTAAAATCAAAGGTTTCAATTTCCAAATCAACATCCACCTCCAAAACATCCGTTTCTATATTGAACCAAACTTGGAAGAACGGATTTCCTTCAGCATTTATTCTTTGATTTCTTCCCATTGGTTCAGGAAAAATATTCCAATTCGCTTTCCTGATTTGAAAATAGGTTCTCTGCTGGGGAATCAAAAATAACTGATGGGGATTAAGTGGAACTTTCTCCCCATACTGATATTTGGTCTGATGATGAATGTGGAGTATCATGAGCTGCCATTGGAAAAAACACTCAAAACGTCGTCCTGCTGAAATGCCCTCTTTAAAATCTCTGCCGGTAATTCTTCAATAGCAGATTTCAGCCTTCCATTCCAGAAAACTGAAATATGTTCCAACTCTTTCTTTTCAAACCGCTTTTCAATGGTATGATAACTATCATTTTCAAGGATGACAGTATCCAATGGAAAATCCACATCATTGGCCGATATCAAAGTGGCATCAAAAGCCAAAAAAGCACATTTCAAAGCATAATTCAAAGAATCATCATAGGTCAATGACCGACGTAAAACAGGATTTCCAGCACCGGTATTTCCAATGATCACAAAGGGAGTTCCTCTTCGGATTTCTATCCAATTACCTTGGGGATATAATAGGTACAGTTTTGGTTCTTTGTCCTCCTCAAGTTGTCCACCGATCACGGAAAAAAGATTAAATGATAATCCTGACTCTTCCAAATATTCCTTGTCCTCTTTGGCTACCCTTTTGACTTGATTGCCAAACTCATTGACAGCTTTGTACAGCTTATTGAAATTATGGTCCTGCTCTTCGATCACTTCAGTGAAATAAGTAATAGCCTTATCCCTTACAGAACGTAACCCAGAAGTCATGATGAAAAAAGAATGCTTTTCTCGATTGACTGTATATACTTTTTTGGAAGTGGTTGTTTCGTTTCCTGATGTTATTCTTGTATCAGACAGGCCTATCAGGCCATGTTTTGTTTTAATTCCTAAGCAAAAGGTCATTCTTGTTTACTAAATTGTCCAGTAAAGTTATCCTTTATTTGAAAGAAGTTGGCATCTATTTTATTTGATATACTATTTATTTTCTTTTGTAGGTCATCAATGTACTCATGGAGGCCATTACTGATGATTTCATTGACATCAGCAAATTCAAGTTTGGATCTCAATGCTCCGATTTCATTTTCAGCATTGTTTCTTAATCCTCCATTTGATCTACCGGAAATTTTGTGGAGACAGTTTTCAGCCTCTACCAAACAGTAGAATACTGACCTTGGGAAATATTTGTTCAATAACAGCAAACTGATCACCTTGTCCGGTTCAATGGTCCCATACAATCTCCTATAAGTGTTAAAAGCCGTTACTGACTTCAATAAGGCTGTCCAATGTAAAAAATCAAGAGGGGTTCCTACCATGTTGGGTGATGGTAAAAGCATGTGGTATTTTACATCCAATATCCTACTGGTTTTATCAGCCCGCTCTAGGTAGAGACCCAATTGTCTAAAATACCATCCCTCTGTTCTTGCTACTGTACTTTCAGAAAGACCATAAAGTAATAAGAGTTGGTTTTTCACGCTTTCAAAAAACACTCTTGGATCTTCTCTATTCCAGTCTTTTTTTCCTGCCTGCTTCAAAACAAAATGATATAATTCATTAAGTTTTTCCCAAGTTTCTTTTGTAAGGTTTTCTCTGATTACCCTGGCATTTTCTCGGGCAAATGAAACTGAGGAGATAATGGAATTTGGATTCTCAGTATCAAAGGTCAAAAAATAAATGACCTCTTTTCTGTCAAACCCTTGGTGTTTTGAAGTGTATAACTTGCTATCGCCTGTGGCAAAGACCAAAGGTTCCCATTGTTCTTTTAGATCTGGTGGCAAATCCAGCATCAGGTTAAAATTGACATCAATGAACCTGGCATAATTTTCGGCCCTTTCAAGGTACCGACCAAGCCAATATATGGAATTAGCAACTCTACTTAGCATGTTTGATTTGAGATTTTAGAATTTAGATTTTAGATTTTAGTTCCGTTGTTATCGGGATGAGATGGAAGACCGAAGACGAAATGATTTGAACCTCCCTCGTACTTGGCACATGGTAAGTATACTTCATACTTACTACTTCCAAACTACTTATACAACACCCAAGTATCCTTACTCCCTCCCCCTTGGGAACTGTTGACCACCAGGGAACCTTTGGTCAAAGCTACCCTAGTCAGTGCACCCGGAATAACTTCAATGTCTTCACCATAAAGTATATAGGGTCTTAAGTCCACATGTCGACCTTGAATGCCTTCATCTGTCAAAGTCGGGACCGTAGAAAGTGATAAGGTTGGTTGAGCAATATAAATTGTTGGGTTAGCTTTGATCAACCCACGGAATTTATCATGTTCTTCTTTGGAGGCTTTCGGACCTATCAGCATACCATAACCACCTGCTGCGTTTGTTTCTTTTACTACCAATTGCTCAATATTATCCAGTACATAATTTCTATCCTTTTCCTCTCGGCACAGATATGTAGGCACATTATTCAAAATTGGTTCCTCATCCAAATAGTACTTGATGATCCTCGGGACATAAGCATATACAGCTTTGTCATCAGCCACACCTGTACCGGGGGCATTGGCCATTGCTATATTACCGGCCTTATAGGCGTCAAACATACCGGGCACGCCAAGCATTGAATCGGGATTGAAGGATAAAGGATCCAAAAATGTATCATCAATCCTTCTGTATAAGACATCTATCTGCTCCAAACCTTTGGTGGTCTGCATGTAGACTTTTTTGTCTTTTGTAATCAAATCCACTCCTGACACCAATTCCACTCCCATTTGAAGCGCAAGATAAGAATGCTCAAAATATGCGGAATTATAGATTCCGGGGGTTAAAACACCCACAACGGGATTGGGTTTGTTAGATAGAAACTGAAGCATTTTCAACAGTTTGATAGGGTAATCAGAAACAGGCATCACCCCTAGCTGATTGAAAAGATCAGGATATGCCCTTTTGATGATCTCCCTGCTTTCCAGCATGTAAGATACTCCGGAAGGACATCGTAGATTATCTTCTAATATGTAATATTCGCCATTCTTGTCCCTTACTAGGTCAGTACCTGTAATATGGCACCAAATACCTTTGGGGGGAGTCAAACCTATACATGGTTTGAGATAGTCTTTAGAATTTAAGATCAGATCTTCAGGAACTACTTTGTCCTTTAGGATTTTTCTATCATTATATATGTCCTGAAGAAATAGGTTGAGGGCATGAATTCTTTGTTTTAATCCTGCTTCCAATTTGGCCCATTCCATATTTGGAATGATCCTGGGTATAATGTCTAAGTGCAGAATCTTTTCAGTTCCCTGATTGTCATGATAGACGTTAAAAGTCATCCCCATTGCCACTTGTGTCTTGTTAGCAGAAAACTGCAAATGTGACATTCTTTTTGAAGATGTTTTACCCAAAATATTCAAAAAATCTTGATAGTGGGGCCTACATTTGCTCTCATCAACAAACATTTCATCATAATTTCCCCCAACTTGGTATTGATTTGTATCCATAAGTATAAATTTTGATCGATTAAAAATGATATTGTTGAAGATAGTATTTTTCTAAAGTCAAAAAAAATTTCAACTCAATTATAATAACATATCCAAATTGATATCAGTAAAATCCAAAACCAAGCAGATTATTTACAGAATCAAGGTTGTTTGGGACTTCAAACTTTGGGTTTAAACAAAATACTCAAAAATGGTTATACGCTGCTTTGCAAGTAACCCAAGATTCTAATCCAAACAGGTTGGAAGTCCGATGTACTGGACATTTAAGTTTCCTGGCGAGAATTTATTTTGAATTACAATTTTACTGTCATTATTGCGACATACATGTACTCAAAAAAAAGATATCGAATATCCCTAATCTTTAAATACATGAAAAAAGCTTTGGATCAATTAAGACCCGAAGCTTTTTATTGAATTATTTGAAAATCACGAGATTTTGGAACCGCTCACAGTGGCTTCATTTGGCTGCAATAACCTTAGACTGCCATCTCTGTCCTCTGCCATAAGTATCATCCCCTCAGAATCCACCCCCATCATCTTTCTGGGAGCAAGATTGATTAGCATGGTGACTTGTTTTCCAATCAAATCTTCCGGTTTGAAATGCTCCGCTACGCCACTTAGTACAGTTTTCACACCCAAACCTGTTTCTACAGTAAGCCGCAATAGTTTTTTGGATTTTGGCATGGGTTCAGCAGTCAGCACTTTCACCACCCGCATATCCAATTTTGCAAAATCGTCATAAGAAATAATATCTTTCATTGGAGCAGCTACTGCATTGGATAATTCGTTTTGCTTTTTGGATTCCAATAATTTATTGACTTGGTTCTCAACTACATTGTCTTCAATTTTTTCAAAAAGTAGAGCAGCAGGATTGATTCCGATTCCTGTCACCAATAAATCTGGATTTCCGGCATCTTTCCATCCCAAACTTTCCATATTGAACATGCCATATATTTTGGCGGCTGTGAATGGTAAAAAAGGCTCAGCAACAATGGCTAGATTCCCAGCAATATTCAGCGCAATATTCAAAATTGTACCCGTCCTTTCTTTGTCCTCTTTGATGGTTTTCCAAGGCTCGCTATCTGCAAGATATTTATTTCCCAACCTCGCAAAATCCATTACAAATGAAAGTGCTTCCCGGAATCTATAACGCTCGATAGCAGCGGCAATCTTTTCCGGAAAAGCTTTCAAAGTTTCCAAAGCATCTTGATCTATGTCATTCAATCCACTTTTTACAGGCACCTTGCCATTAAAAAACTTATGTGTAAGCACCACTGCCCTATTGACAAAATTCCCAAATATGGCTACTAACTCGGAGTTATTTCTGGACTGAAAATCCTTCCAGGTAAAATCATTGTCTTTTGTTTCGGGAGCATTTGCAGTTAGGACATATCTTAGGACATCTTGTTTATCGGGAAATTCCTCCAAATATTCATGCAACCAAACTGCCCAATTTCTGGAAGTGGAAATCTTGTCTCCTTCAAGGTTCAAAAACTCATTGGCCGGCACATTATCCGGTAAAATATACTCTCCATGGGTTTTCAGTATGGCAGGGAAAATAATACAGTGAAAT
>NZ_JBGSXS010000382.1:0-4452 GCF_041751335.1 Aquiflexum sp. | reverse complement strand
ACTTCAATGGTCGTGATGCCATCTTTTAGGTGTCTATTGGCACGTTGGACAGTCAGCTGAGCAAGTTTCTCCAAACTGGCTTTTCTGGTTTTGGCAACTGTGTGCCAGATGCCGCCACCTGACTTGGCGATTTCTAGATAGATTTTGCCAGCATTGCGTAAGGCATAATCTTGGGCACGGCTGCCTCCAAAACAGATATGCGTATGGCAGTCAATCAAACCAGGAATGGCAACAAAGTCTCCCTTTAAAGTCACCATTTCCGCACCAATGGACTGTGCTTCCGGAAATATATCCCAATAGCTTCCAATTTGATGGATTTTATCATTTTTGATCAGGATACCTGCTTCAGAGATGACATCGAGTTGGCTGTCCTTTAAGGCACCTTTTAAAGGGAGACCTGACATGGTGAGGGCTTGGCGTATGGGGCCGATAAGGGTGTGATTTATGGTTGGCATGTTGGTGTTTGTTTGTTTATGTGGTTCAATTCGCCGCGGCGAATGGACCACTATCCTACCAGTCTTCAGACTGGATAGATGCAGTCTGAAGACTGCTGCTAATATAGTCCATTCGCCGCGGCGAATGAACTAACTAAAATCGATCAAACTCCCCCGACCAGGAAGTCTCAAGCTGCAATCCTTCTTTCTCAGCAACTTCTCTGGCTAAGGTAAGCAATTCCCCGCTTCGGATTATCTCAATAGCGGTTTCCATATCTTCATACATAATCTGATCTTCGGTGACATGTTTGATTTTGGTGCGCACATGTTCGTAAAGTGCTGTCATGATCTTTCCTGACTTTAATGGCGCATGGAAATCCACCGCTTGGGCGGCACAGAAGAGTTCTACTCCTAGTATTTTTTCTACATTCTCTATTACCTGTAGGGCTTTTCTTGCACCAATACTTCCCATACTCACATGGTCTTCCTGACCAAGGGAAGTTGGAATACTGTCTGCGGAGGAAGGGAAACAAAGCCCCTTATTTTCACTGGCCAAGGCTGCTGTGGTATATTGGGGAATCATAAATCCGGAATTTAACCCTGTTTCTTTCAACAGCAACTTGGGAACTCCAGGTGTATCTCCCTCCAAAGAAAGGTAAATCCTTCTGTCAGAAATATTACCGATTTCGGAGGCAGCCAGACAGGTATAATCCAAAGGCATGGCTATGGGTTGCCCATGGAAATTACCTCCGCTAATGGTGTGGTTTTCGTCGAAAACTACTGGGTTGTCGGTGACGGAATTGATCTCTATCTCCAAGGTTTGTTTGAGATGCAACCAAGCATTTCTGGAAGCTCCGTGGACTTGTGGCATGCACCGCAAAGAATACGGATCCTGAACCCTTGCACAAGTTGCATGGGAATGCACAATTTCTGATTCATGGAGCAGGTTGAGAATAGTCTGGGCTACATGCTGATTGCCGGCATAAGGACGGAGTTGGTGGAGTTCGGCTGAAAATGGCTTGACCGAACCCAGAAGCCCCTCTAACATCATGGCTCCTGTAATGTCTGCGTGGGCTAAGATGTTGTAAAACCTTTCAAGAACTTTGACCCCAAAAGCAGCCATAAACTGAGTACCATTGATCAATGCCAATCCTTCTTTCGGGCCCAAGTGAATGGGCTTAAGCTGAAAGTCTTGGAACAATCTGGCAGTGGGAATGATTTCTCCTTGATAATGAACCCTGCCCAATCCGATCAAGGGCAAAAACAAATGGGAAAGCGGGGCTAAATCTCCTGACGCACCCACAGAACCTTGTTTGGGAACAACCGGAATGGCATCTTGCATAATATGCCACAGCATCCTGTCCAAGGTATCCTCATGAATTCCGGAGAAACCCTTAGCCAATGCATGGACTTTCAGGATAAGCATCAGTTTGGAAATTTCTATTGAAATGGGTTCGCCTACACCTACCGCATGACTTTTCAGGATGTTTTCCTGGAGTTTCCGGGTTTGGTCAGGAGAGATCATCGTGGTGCAAAGCGGTCCGAAACCTGTATTGATGCCATAGACAGGTTTGCCGTTTGCTACGATCTTTTCGACTGCCGCAGCACTGGCCTGCACTTTGGCACGGGTTTCCTTTGTCAGAATTCCCTGTATTTCACCTTTTGCAATTCCAAGAGCAATGGAAGCAGTGAGGTTTTCTTGCCCGTAATTGAATATATTGATCATTTGGTTCTCTTCTTTTGGGTAAATTTTTTGTTACTATTTGCTGTGATAGCTGCGTCAACTCTTTGCATTCGCCGCGTGAAAAAAAGAAAGTTCACGCAACGTCGCAGCGGGAAACACGCAGCGATCGCAACGATAGAATCCCCTGCTCTCTTTCCTTCCAAAAATAGACAACATTACTGATAATTATAAATACCAATTTTATCAATTATTAATAACTTTAAGTTATAATAATTAAACGGATATTTTACTGCAATAATTTGAATGGGGGACTCTTGGTGTTTAAATTGTAATTCAATTTTGATAAGTAAAAAGGTTGGTTTTTTTAAACAGGGATAATATGCAAAATTCATCAGATTTAATCATTCAAGAGCGGATTACCAGATCGATTTATTTGATCAGAAATCAAAAAGTAATGATGGATAGCGATTTAGCTGAAATGTACGAAGTGGAAACTAAAGTGCTAAATCAGGCGGTAAAAAGGAATATGGACAGATTTCCGGAGGACTTTATGTTTCAGCTTTCTAATGAAGAATGGGAGGATTTACAATTAACGATCGAAGAACAAAATGACGATCATTCTTTAAGGTCACAAATTGTGACCTTAAAGAATGATCGTGGAAGGCATAGAAAATATCTTCCGTATGTATTCACCGAGCAAGGAGTAGCTATGCTATCTTCTGTACTCAACAGTAAAACTGCCATTCAGGTAAATATTTCCATTATGAGGGTTTTTGTGAAAATGCGTGAATGGGCAGCTAATTATCAAGGTTTGATTAAAAAAATTGATGAGCTCAGTCAAAACCAAAGTGAACATAATGAGCATATCAGAAATATTTACCAGATTATCGAAGAGTTGGTTAGACCTTCCTTGACAGAACGGAAAGCAATTGGCTTTAGAAAGTAAGGAATGTGTTTTAATGGTTCTGTTATAATCATTATAATATCAAAACTTATTTTCTTTGCGCCTCTGCGCCTTCGCGGGAACCCATTATGACAATTGAACTCCGACACCTTGAATACTTCCGTGCCGTTGCCGAAGAACTGAACTTTGGACGCGCAGCTGAGCGCTTGTTTATCTCCCAACCCGGTCTCAGCCGGCAGATCAAACAGATGGAGGAAATCCTGGAGGTACAGCTTTTTGAGCGGACCAAACGGCATGTGGAATTGACTGCAGCAGGCCATTACCTTAAATCTGAGGTGGACTATATCTTCAATCACATCGAGCTTACCAAATCCCAACTCAAGGAAATTGCAATAGGAAACATTGGGGAGTTAAGAATAGGTTTCCTGGGTTCTGCTGCCCATACAGTCCTGCCTGAACTCCTTGTAAAAATCTCCCGACAATTCCCGGGTATCCAAACTACCATGGAGGAACTCAGCAATACTTTGCAGGTAGAAATGCTGGAAAAGGACAAATTGGATTTGGGTTTTGTGAGGCTGGCACGGGTTCCTGAGGTTCTTCAGATGAAAATGGTGCATCAGGATACCTTTTCTGTAGTATTGCGCCTAGACCACCATTTGGCAGAACATGGATTTAAACATGTAGGGCAATTGAAGGAAGAAAACTTTATTCTTTTTTCCCATGATTATTCTTCCATCTATTATGATAAGATCATGTCTATTTGTGAGGACAGAGGTTTTTCACCCAAAATCACCCATAAGTCTGTCCATGCATTGACCATTTTCAAATTGGTGGAGGCTGGATTGGGAGTCGCCATTGTGCCAACATCCCTGCAACAGGGTTATGATCTGAAAGTGAAGTTTATTATACTGGATAAAATCAAACAAAAAACCGAGCTTTATGCGGTATGGAAGAAGGGGAACAGGAATCCGGCTTTAGGGAAGATTTTGGGGTTATTGAAGTGAAATATACTTCGTGAAATAAATTGAAATATGGTAGAAATATGCCTGCGGCGAAATATTGGAGACCCAATTCCTTCTTTTCACCTGAATTAAGAGCTAAAATGGATTTTTTCAATGAATCAAAATTTATTTTCAAGATTATCTCTTTTTCCATTATTTAGATTTGTCATTCATGACAAAATTTAGCAAAAGTTCATCAATTTTAGATTTCTTATAAGGCATATAGGGTTTTGATTTTTTCAATTAAATCATTAGGTTTAAAATTCAGATAAATTTATATTATGAAGATAATATATACATTTTCATGCTTTATTGTTCTTTTAAGTTTGTTTTCTTGCAAAGAACAAAATTCAACAGACAACCCCAATATCAAGGTTGAAATTTCAAATAATGCCATTTTGTTTTCACAATATTTTGGAGAAATTAATC
>NZ_JBGSXS010000381.1:0-5007 GCF_041751335.1 Aquiflexum sp. | reverse complement strand
CAACGTTTGTGTTTGCGCAGTGGTGGCTTTTCGAAGCCGCCACTGTCCGCGTGGGAAAACGTTGTAGGATAAATGTACTTATTACCTTAATGTCCCGCCACCATTGCGCAAACATTTTGTTGGCGGTTCGTTGTTTATTCTATGTTATTTGTCAAATAACCATTCTCAAGTTCTACCAAGTCAAGCTTTATGAACTCTTGAAGATGTTCTGAACTTAAGTGGTCATTAAATGATTGTCCGTCTTTAAAGCACTCCCAAAGAATTATTTTTGTCGGTTGGTCTTTCACTTGTTTGATGTCAAATGATATGTTACCACTTTCTAAAAGCGTTTTGTTCCTTAATTTCCTAAGTTCAGAAACAGTATAGTCAATTTTAGTAGGGTCTTTGATTTTTAAAATTCCTGTCGAGTAGAAGTACTCGTCTACTTTTTTAGGTTCAATTAAGTCCCAAAGATTGCCGTATAAATCTTCGAAAACCGCAACTGTCCCATACTCTTCAAAACTTGGCTCTCTAGTTATCTTTACTTTGTTGTCAATTAGGTTTTGATAGTCTCTTTTAAAATTGTCGGTATGCAAGAACAGAAAAACCCGTCCACCTGTTTGGTTTCCGATTCTACTTTTTTGTTCATCATTTGCTCCTTTGGCCAACAATATAGAACACTCTTTTGCACCTTTTGGTCTAACTAGAACCCAACGTTTTGTGTCTGAAAGAATAGTGTCTTCAATTAAAGTGAAATGTAATTTCTCTGTATAAAATGCTATTGCCTTGTCATAGTCGTCCACAACAATTGCAATATGTGTCAAATTCTGTTTCATTTTTTATTCCTGTCCAATGTAAACTATCTTTTTTTACAATGACCGCCAATGGGTTGCTATCACTAATATTGTTGATATATCTCCTATAAAACTAAAGATATTTTTTAAATATCAAGCCTCTCCACAGGACTTTTGGTTTGGTCAAATTCAGGACCTTACAGCGGAAGTTACCAAATATAATGTCTTGAAAGAATTCAAACTTTAGAAATGATAAAACAATGGCTAGGAAAAAATAAGGTCAGAAAAAAGTAATTGAATTTTCTAAGGTCACATTGATTATGGCAAATGGGAAAATATGTCATTAAAGACATTGACAATATCACACCCACCCTATCAAAAAATCAACTCTCTCCCATCTTCAACTTCCCCTTCCGTACAATTTTTTTGGCTTCAGCGCCTTTGATCACACCTTCTTTTTCATCTATCCACACAATCGCACCTGTGGGGCATCTTTGGATAGGGATCTGGGTTTGGTGGTTTTTGGAATAATCGATGACGGGTAGGTTATGGATCATGGAGATCAGATTGGGGGCATCCATGGCACATTTGCCACAGGCGGTGCAACCTACCTCACAGTCTTCCAATACCCCATCTCCTGCTTCCAGACTTTTACAGGCTACCCTAAGCCGATGGCTTACAGGTTGTATAGAAAAAAGATCTTTGGGACAAACCTCCACACAATCTCCGCAGGCAGTGCATTTTGCCTCATCGACAACAGGAATCCCAAAGGCATTCATCTTGATGGCATCAAAGTCACAGACCACCTCACAGTCTCCATGCCCCAAACAACCCCAAGAACACCCCTTGCCTCCACCCGAAATCAATGCCGCGCCCCGACAACTGCCCAATCCTTCGTAGTTGGCGCGGTTAATGGCTACGTTGATACCTCCGGCACAGGCCAATCTTGCTACCCGTTTTTCCTCCGAACCAGCATCCACTCCCAAAAATTCAGCGATTTCT
Organism: Aquiflexum sp.; assembly: GCF_041751335.1. Lineage (GTDB taxonomy): Bacteria > Bacteroidota > Bacteroidia > Cytophagales > Cyclobacteriaceae > Aquiflexum. The sequence goes on along the minus strand of NZ_JBGSXS010000381.1, from coordinate 3,232 downwards.
TTTCTGCCTTCTTCGCTGCTGACGGTACATTTTCCGGGCAGAATTTCACCTTTGACCAAGGCCTCTGCAAAAGGCCTGCAACCGGGAAAACCACAGGCACCGCAATTGGCATGGGGAAGCATTCCTTCCACCACATCAATCCTCGGATCTTCATAGACATAGAACTTCTTATTGGCAATGATCAGCATCAGTGCCAAGAGAAGCGTCAGTCCGCCAAGTGCAAGTAAAGCGATTAGTATTGTCATGGGGAGCCTTGTTTTTTCACTTCGTTATTCGGTGTTCATTATTCGATATTCGATATTTTTAATGTCCGATGTCGGATGACGGATGACGGATGTTGCGTCATTATTTGCATCTGTCCTTCAATTGATTTAACATGACACTTTTTCCATCAATAGAGATTCTTCACTTCGCTATAGAGTTGGTTTTCAATTTCAAACTTTACCAAAGCTCGTTCAGAATGACGCAAGCTATTTTCAACCCATTTTTGTAGCTAGCTTCCGTCTCCTGTCTTCTGTCTTCTGTCAAATTAACTTCGGTCATCGGTCATCGGTCATCGGTCACCTGACATCGGTCATTTTTCAATAAATCACCTCCGCCCACTTCTTCCCCGCAATCAGCTCCGCTTTTCGGTTGTCCCATTTTTCTTTGGAGCCCATGATGTTGATAAAGGCCTTACTCAGATTTTCCTTTACCTTTTCGTATCCTGCGATGTAGATGTAAGTGTTGGAATAGTTCAGCAGCTCCAGAATTTCCTCAGCCCTTTCCTCAATTGCAGCATCCAAAGAAATCGGATCTTCCCAATGTGGGCGGGGACTTAAAGCAGAGAAGGCTTCGAATGTTGCTTCGTCGTAATAATTGGTCAGGTCACCGTCTTTATCATTAAGGTAAAGGAGTTCCAATCCGCTTTTAGCCCCATAAAACAGCATGATCTTTCCTTTCCAGTCTCCTACCTCACTATAGATATGCTTGATAAAAGCACGGAAGGGAGCTATCCCTGTTCCCATCCCGATCAAGATCAGGTTGGAATTTTTATCGGCAGGAACTTTAAATGGCAATTCAAAGGGTCCTGTGATGGTGATTTCATCTCCGACTTGGCGGTCGCAGAGGTAATTGGAACTCACGCCATGATACAGTTCCCCGCTGAAATCATCAACATAGGAACAGCGCTTGACCAACATGGTGATATTGGCATTGCCGTTTTTGGTTTCAGGAAGATCGGCTACACTGTAGAGGCGGTGGTGAAACTCATTGCCAAAGTCACTGTCATGCTCGACTAGTACACCAAAACTTTGATCCACCTTAACCTTGAAATCAGGGCTACCGACTTCAAGTACAATCTCGCGTATTTCTTCAGTATTTGCAGGGGTAAGACGCTTGGTTTTTTTCACCTTGGCCTTGTATTGCTGCTTTGTATTGAGGTCTGATAGATAGGACATTGTTGTGCTATTTAGATGTTAGTGTTATATTTTTATGTATTCTGGATTGAAGACGGGAGACGGGAGACAGAAGACCGAAGAGGGGAGCTATTTACTGTTTTTCCTTTTTGCACACTTTCACACAACCACAGTTGCCACAGCTTCTTCTTTCGGCGAGGACATCCTCATCGGAGGTGTTTTCTGAAAAGGTATCCCTCCACCGGGACTGAACCCAGACCCAAGCGAGCATCATGACGACTATCGCCCCGATTCCAATTGCATATGTCATTAATGTTTCCATGTCAATGTATTATTAATCCTACTTTGTCAACTTAATTCTTGAAGGTAGAAACCTAACAGGTTTTTTTTATTATGATTGCACGTACTGTCGCCAGTTTGATAAATAGATACTTTGGTTAAATCCTTTAATTCACGTTACATCGGTCTTCGGTCATCGGTCTTCCGTCTCGTTTAGAAAGGTTCGGGGCTTAACTGGCAAGAATGCGTTTAAACATATTTTTAATTAACCTAATCCTGAAAATCCCATAAATGTCAAAGACAATATCCCTGCAATCAGCAATGTAATGGCGGTGCCTTTCACCACATTGGGTACCTCGGCAAATTCCAACTGCTCCCGGATTCCTGCCATCAGGAGCAATGCAAGTGTAAAACCTGCACCAGCACCAAGGGCATAAACCAGACTTTGGGAAAGATCATATCCCTTGTTGGTTTGGAATAAAGCCAAACCCAATATGGCACAGTTGGTCGTAATCAGCGGAAGGAAAATCCCCAAAGCCCTAAACAAGGCCGGGCTCATTTTCTTGATAAACATCTCCACCAATTGTACCGTCGATGCAATCACGACGATATAGCTGATCAATTGCAGAAAAGGGGCATTGATGGCCACCAACAAGGCATGTATGCCATAAGCACAAACCGAACTGATCAACATCACAAAGGTCACGGCCCCACCCATCTTGCTGGCAGTTTCCATTTTTCCGGAAACTCCCATAAAAGGACAGATGCCCAGGAAATAGGCTAAAACGAAGTTATTGACCAAACTGGCATTGATAAATATGCTCCAATAGGATTCCGTGTTCATGCCTTTGCCTTTTTAAGTTTGTAGAAATTGAACAGTACGAGCCAAAGTGCCAAAGTAAAAAACCCTCCGGCCGGTAATATCATGATGATCCAGGCCTGAAATGAATCGGGAAAGAGGGATATGTCAAAGAAGGTCCCGCTACCGAGTATTTCACGGACTGCACCCAAACAAAACAGGGCAAAGACAAAGCCCAACCCCATTCCCAAGGCATCCATGATGGATTTGCTGATGGTGTTTTTGGAGGCAAAAGCTTCTGCCCTACTCAAGATCAGACAGTTGACGACAATCAGAGAAATAAAGGCCCCAAGGTTTTTGTGCAAATCCACGCTGATGGCCTGAATGGCATAATCCACCACGGTCACGAAAGTGGCGATGATCAAAATGTAGGAAGCAATCCGAACTTGTTTGGGTATGAAATTACGCAAGGAAGCTACCAGTACATTTGACATAAGCAAAACAAACGCTGTGGCCAATCCCATAGCAAGCGCATTTTGCGCGGTATTGGAAACTGCCAAAACAGGACACATGCCCAAGACCTGTACAAACACAGGATTATCACGCCAAAGCCCTTTGATAAATTCATCGGTGGAGCTTGGCACAGCTTTGATTTCGGGATTTTTTGTTATTCCTGCGCTCATTTTTGATCTTGAGTTACTTTAAAACTTTCCCTTTGATGGTAAATCAAGGGAACCATAGTAGCGGTACTTTCACC
>NZ_JBGSXS010000380.1:0-20195 GCF_041751335.1 Aquiflexum sp. | reverse complement strand
ATACTCACTTTTTTCGTTGCCGAACTTCTTTGATGCTTTTTTAACCTCCATTACCAAATCAGAAAGGCGACAAGAAGGTTTCTTTTCAATCCCTCTTCTGTGCAAAAAGCCATTCCAGTACTCCGGGGGTATCTTCAATTATTTCCCAGCCATGGCCTCCTTTTGGAGACTCAGTGTAGCGGGGATCGCCTCCGGCATTTCGGATCGCTTCAATCACGTCTCTTGAACCGCTCACCGGGACGTTTCCGTCATTTGCTCCATGGAAAGCCCATATAGCAACATTAAGCATGTTTGGTGCAAGATCAGGATTACCTTCACCTGCAAAAGGAATTGCGGCAGCAAACTTATCCGGTCGGGTGCCGATAAAGTGCCAGGTCCCGTATCCACCCAAAGAATGGCCTGCTACAAAAAGTCTGTTTTCATCTACTGCAAACTCATCCGTCAGCGAACCGATGGTCTCAAAAACCAATTCATCTACAGCAGGTAAATTGGGAAGACCTCCCCAAGAAGAACCGGGCCGGCATTGGGGAACAAAAACAAAAGCAGGGTATTTCTCTCTATTTTCCGGTTTGGATAGCATCCTGGCAAATAGGGATCCATCAAATTGTCTGAAATTATCCGTACCATAGCCAGCCCCTCCGTGTAGGCAGACTACCATAGGATACTGTTTTTCGGGATCGTAATCAAGTGGCAGAAGCAGTCGATACAGTAAGCTATCTCCTTCCCTGTTCACATAGCTTCTGGCTTCAAAGGGTTCGGCCAGTGCCTTCGTGCCCGGAGATGCATGCGTACTCCAAAAACTTTGTGTGCCCACCATGATGCCAATTACCAAGATCATCAAAACAGTGACTCCACCCAGACAAGTTAGGAATTCTGAATATTTATATGGGACGGAAGTCTCAGAATCTGATTTTGAGGTCTTAAATTCCGTATAAAAAACCATGATCAACGGAATAAATTCCAAGCTGGCAGCCAATACAATCCATTGGGTCAGTTGAATGATTGTACTAATGGGCTGTCCTGGCTGGACATTCAAACTCAGGTTCAAAACATAGGCCGAGAAGACCACTATGATCAATATAAAAATCCCCATTCCTCTTAACCATGGATTTTTTCCTGCTTTGGAAAATACAAGACTTATCCCAAATAATAAACCTGCGCCAAGTGAAAGAATGTATACCGGAATATAATAGTCCTGTAATCCTTTCAGCAAAGACTGCAAGAGAAAATAGAAAAAGATATTTTGAAAAAGTCCTGAGATTACAACCATCAATCCTGTCACAAATGCAAATTTATACCCTTTATGGCTAAAATATTTCAGCGAGAATATGGAACCAATCAATGCAGTACCCAAAATTACCAACAACCAATTGCCAAAAGAATGGAGGTTATGCAAATGGAAATCAATCTGAAAAAAAATAATGCAATTGAATAAAGCTGCGATCACATATAATCCAAGAAATAAGATCCCAAAGAAATAGAAGTCCCGATTCATAGTTTTTGATTTAAGTTTCTGGAATCAGTTTGTTTTATCTACCATTGATGAAGTCAAACCAAACAGCTTGTAATCAACAATATAGTTGATTTTTAAAATAACTACAAACTTTCTCATCCCCCTTAAATCCCAACAAAGGGGTTTAAGGGAGATGGATTGTTGGTATTATTAAATGAAAAAAGGGAAACAGATATCTCCCTCTTCCTCATCTCTTCGGCAATCTTTCCTTCAATCTTTCTACAACTGCAATTTTTTGCATGTTCGATATGCCATGCCATCCGCTGTTCCATGGTAGGGTTTTTGGTCATTTTATTCTTCTCATGCCATTCTTTGTTGATTTTAGTGCTCATAAATTTCAAAATTTTTGATTACCTGAGGTGTCAACGTGAAAATTACTATAAGCAGACCGGTAAAAGTCATAACAGGTTGCAACCAAAAATATTGGGTCAATACCTGTTGAATAGTTATCCAGATAATGACAATGATGCCCGAGTACAGGGAATAAGTCCATGCCCAATGTTTATTAGCGTAAATATTGAAGGTATCCGCCCATTCCCATTCCGGTTTGAGAAGCAGTCCGACAAAAGTCAATAACGGCAAGAAACCAATCAAAGTGAAAAGGAAGAATCCCGGTATGAGATAAGTGTTGAAAGGAACATCACCAAGCCATTCAGTATCCATACCTAATAATGAGCCATCAGGCTCAAGCGCCAACATCCCGCCTCCGTATATCGCTCCCAAGCCGAGAAAAAGGTGAAGAAGGAAAAGCAGGTAAAGAAAAAAGGGGCGTTTCATATAGCAAAGCAATTTTTTAGTTGTAAACCTTGTTTAAACCCTCGGAAAAGACTTAGCTTTTTTTTTCTATTTAACATCTTATTACTCATTTATAATCCCTCGTCTCTCACTCCTGCCTACTGGCAGGTCATTTTTCTCTGATTCTCGGGACAGGCTTTGTTTAATGTCTCCCCGATACTCGGGACAGGCTTTGATTCTTGACTCTTGTCTCTGAGTTCTAATCTCAGAAATACAAATAAATTATTTCTATATGTCTATTTCTAATCCTAAAATCAATTCAAATAATGATTTTTATCACTATTTGAATATATAATTATCTCTAAATTTCATTCATCAAAATAGATAAGCTATGAAAACTTTCTTAAAAAATTTCTCAGCAAACCGAACATGGATGATCGGAATGCTTTTCGCGATGTTAGTGGGCTTTTCCCATAATGGATGGAGCCAAAGTAATTGGAGCTTGGAATTCAGGCCAGGTGCCAATTTCCCGGTTTCAGATTTGAATAACAATACCCAACTCAAAACAGGATTTGGACTTGAAGGGATTGTTTCTTACAATTTCATGACTCAGTTCGGCATCTATGCAGGATGGAGTTGGAACAAGTTTTCTGCCGACCAATCCTTCGCCGGTCCAAATATGGACTTTGAAGAAACAGGGTATACTTATGGTATCCAATACTTTATTCCAGTTGGAACAGGTGATACCAGGGTATTTGTCAGGGCAGGAGGACTTTGGAACCATATTGAAATGGAAAACAGTAATGGAGAATTGGTTCATGACACAGGGCACGGATTTGGTTGGCAAGTGGAAACCGGTATTTCCGTTCCCTTATCCGAGCGATGGAAAATTCAACCCGGCATCAGGTACAGATCTCTTTCCCGTGATTTTCCAACAGGAAACACCTCTGTCGAAGGTAATCTTAATTACATTTCTCTGGGATTGGGAATTGTTTATAGTTTCTAACTCGAGTTATCCAATAAATGGTACTATCATTTAATCCTTTAAGGAAATGGAAATGGATATCAAAACCCTCTTGGCATACGCTATTAAAGCACCTTCAGGCCACAATACCCAACCTTGGAAGTTTAGGGTAGAGGGGAATACAATCACAATATCTCCTGATTTTAGCAGGAGATTACCGATTGTTGACCCTGATGACCATGCTCTATTTATCAGTTTAGGTTGTGTTTGGAAAACATGCTGATTGCTGCGAGTCATTATGGATGGAATTCCAGGATTTCTCTTCATCTCGACCATGCCATGGAAGAAAGTATTTCCCTGGAATTGATTAAAGGTAAAAATCTTAACCAAAATGGCTTGTTTGAATATATTTCCATAAGACAAAGTACCCGCAATGACTATGATGGCAAATCCATATCCAAGGAAGATTGGATGAAAATCATTGACGCAGCAAACGGGGAAGATGTCGAAGTCCTTGTGTTTAAAGATCAGAAGGAAATGAATTCTATTATTCCTTTTGTAAAAGAAGGGGCCATTCTCCAATTTCAAAATCAGGCTTTCGTAGATGAACTGATACAGTGGATTAGATTCAATGAAAGTAAGGCTGAAAAAACCGGAGATGGACTATCAGGGAAGGTGACGGGCAATCCTTCTGTTCCGACTTGGCTGGGAAAAATCTTTATGGGACTATCTGTTTCTCCTGAGAAAGAAGCAGACAAATACGAAGAACTGATTCTCAATTCATCAGGTCTTATGCTCTTTATTGCCAAAAGAAATGATAAAAAAGCATGGATCAATCTTGGCCGAAGCTTTGAAAGGGCGGTCTTGATGGCGACTTCACTAGGAATCAACCATGCACACATGAATATGCCCTGTGAGGAAGAAGCAGTCCGGAAAAAGCTTGTTTCCTACCTCAAACTTGAAAAAAACATGACTCCTTTGTTGTTGATCAGGTTGGGTTATTCAGAAAAAATGCCTTATTCCTACCGACGGCCCTTGGAAGAAGTTCTGGTCTAAGGTATAATTATTATTCTTTTTTCAATTCAAAAGATAACCTCGTGGCACATTCCGGATATTAAACCGAATGTGCCATTGAGTTTAATCAATATTCTGATCTTTTTACCTTTTGACAATATTATTGGCTATAAATTGAACAAAAACTCTGGGGCAAAAAATTGAACCTGCTTCTTTCAGTCAGTTCAACCTTAACAACCTAGAAATCAATTAATCCAGAAAGCCTATTCTTAATCCGCAAGGTCTACCCTTCTGTTCAAAACATCTTTTTCAATAATCTGCCTGACCTTTTCATTCTCTTCAAATAAGGGGCTATGGGCAGAATTTTCAAAAGTATAAAATCCCTTTATCGGTGCTTGAAGCTTGCTGAAATAGTCTTTGGAAAGTCCCATATTCACAGTATAATCAAACTTTCCGCTGAAGAAATAAATCGGTATATCCAATTGTGGAACTTCATCCGCAAAATTCCTTGTCAATATTTCCCTATTAAGATTGGTTTTGGGCAAAAAGAAAAACTTGGATCTCCAGATTTTGAACTTTTCTGGAAGTGTATAAGCCCTACAGGTCCAAACGGGTAGAAAAACATCTGTGAATATGGATTTCATCTCCCTCATGGTGCCAATACCCAATTCGTGCATCATTTTGTCCCGAAGACCTGAGGTATAGAAATCATATAACAGGGAATCATTTTCAATCAAGGGGTATTGCTTCAACTGGTCAATTGATTTTTGATCATTTTTTTCCTGATATTGTTGCAACATGTAGTCATAAGCTATTCTTTCCGAAAAAGCCTGATCCGTAATTTGGGCCATGGCTATGTAACCATGATACAAATCCGGGTTTTGAGCGGCTGCCCGCAATGCAATAGGCGTACCGCCTGAATGCGCCAGCAAGAATATTTTTTCTTTGCCAAACCGCTTTCGAAGATAATGGGTGACTTCCAGTGCATCTGCTACCAATTGCTCAAAATTCATACTTTCTACATATACCTCAGGACTGTAGGACAAACCCCCTCCCCTTTGCTCCCAATAGCAGACCGAGAAATAGTCTTCCAATCCAGGTTTGTGCTTGTCGATCAAAAAATAATTGGGGAAAGAAGGCCCACCATGAAGGTAGAGCAATACAGGATTTTGGCTGTTTTTGCTTCTGATAAACATGCCCTGCTGCACACCTCCTATTTGCACAAACACTTTCTCGGAGATGCTTTGAGGCAAAGAATTTCCGGCACTGTCCAAAAAGGGTTCAGGTTTACCAGGGCTGATCCAGATTAAAACTGTCATCAAAAGCACTAAGGCTCCAAATACCATTGCTAGGAATAAAATAGCCATAATTTTAAAAGTTTTCATGATTGTTAGCAGAAACCTAAATTTTGAAAATTATTCCGAGCATACTTCCGATGATTGCCTGGAAGCTAGCTACCATTGATTATCTACCTTGATCCAAACATTGGTGAATCTTCTTGGGATCCAATTATCCTGGTCAGGGACCATATTACTTGGCTGTTGAAGTTCTTTTCCCATGACTATGGCAATGTTCTGATTGAAAGTAATCTTTTCAATGATCCTTTCAACTTTGGGAAATACATGTCCGCTTTTCATCAATGCAACAATATCTTTTGTCGTCACAATCCTTCCATTTGGATTATTGACAACATATTCCTTAGTCCAAATCTCCAATAAAGAAGTAGTGTCCCCTTTGTCAAGTAATTCAGTCCAATGTTTTTCCAATCGTCTGATTTCCAGTTCATCTGTGGACTGCCCAAAGGAAATAGTAGTAACTAAAATAAAAACGATTATCAGGATAGAGGCTTTCATAGTATAGGATTTATGTTAGAGGATATTTTTTTTCATTGAGATACAAGGAATTCAAATTTTCAACGGCTACCAAACTGTTTTAAATGATGATCAAGATGCTTATAAATTAACCTTGACCATTCATCCCGTTTGAGGTTGCCAAAAAAAGGATGTGGGTATAACTCGTCCTGCCTTTTTACTTCTTCGAGATAATTTAATAAATCCTTTTTTTCCAATTCAATGTCTGTCACCAAAAAACTATTTGTTTCCACGTTCATTTCGTCCGGTGTCTTTGCTCCTTTTGGCCAGGGAAGATTTGAAAATAATAACCATTTGCCCAATCCAGATCTCATCAATGAAGGACCTTGCGGCTTAGAAGGAATTTCGCCAACTGCCAGTTTTAATTGTGCAGTACAATGAAGAAGCATTTGCTGCAGGTCCATTTTGCCCCATTTTCTGAGACTTGAAGCTGAAAGTGCCATTATCCTCTTTCTGATTTCTGCATAATCTTCTTCATTAAAAATGGTTTTCATAAAAGGTTTTTCTTTTTGTGCCTTGACACTGTCTCTCGCATCTCGCCTCTCACTTCTCCCTCCCTATTTCCCCAAAATCTTATCCGCTCTTCTTTTAAGATCCTCAAGATCATTTTTTTCTATGATGTCTGATTCCCCTTTGGCCAAAACCATTTCAGCATGTTTGATTACTGCATTTTTGTGATTTTCTTCATTAGTAAATCCAATAATGGTGATCATTGCTTCCATCAACCTGATAATAACTGCAGTACTACCACTTGAAAACTGACGAATCTGGTTGAAGGCAGCATCTAAAACTCCCTCAAATTCCAATGTATCAGAAATTACTCTGAGCGTTCCTGCTTCATCAAACCGATGCCTAGATGGAAATTTAGCCTGGGCTAGATAGCAAAGGATTGCTGTAAGATTATCGATACAAACAATTGCTGTGAAGGGGTCATTTACCCCGGGAGAAAGAGCTCTTGCAGCGATTTCCACCATTTGATGGATGGAGAATTCAAGGTCTTGTTCAGCAGTCTTTATATTCCCGATTACAAATTGATCCAACACACTTTTCAACGATTCTTCCTCCAATTTATTGGTCGTATGTATTCTCCCCATCTCCATACCTTTTACCAAAAAACTACCAGGTCTTTGATGCAGCTCCAATAGTGCATTATGATTCGTTATACACTTCATCAAAGCTTTATTATCTACATATTGAAGATAACCGTTTTTAAGTGATTTGATAGATGTGTGAGTTTTGTAAGCCGAAATAACTGAAACAATATCAATATTTAATTCTCCTTCTTTTTCTTCTCCCATTTTCTCGGGGAAGAGTGTTTCCACTTGCTCAGAGATAAAATCAGAAATATCAGATATCACCTTGTCCGCCTGAATGCTGATCGCTATTTGATGGATAAATACGATGAGCAAAATGATGTTCGCCATTGCGGCTAAAATAGCCGCAAGAATAGAAATGGAAGGGATAAAGCTATAATCGTTGCTGTCCCTTATAGCATTCAAAACAAGAAGACAGTACAAATAGGTAGAAATATAAGAGCCCAAAACAACCTGATTGAGCTTAACATACATGAAGTTTTTGATAAGCCTAGGCCCAAATTGCGAAGATGCCAATGTCAATGCTACGAGTGTTACAGAAAAAACAGTTCCTGCCACACCTATCATGGCACCTGAAATAGTAGATAATATACTACGTGCCGAATCGGAGCTGTTTACCAAAAAAAAGCGAAGCCAACCTTCGTGAGAAATGGTTACTATGCTATCCATATATACCAAACCGATAGATAAAAAAATTGAAAAGGCAATAATAATCACTGGTAAAAACCAGAATGTTGCCAATAATTCTTTCAAAAAAAAGAGTGGTTTTTTCATGTTGTAATTTTAGGTCTACTTTTACTTAGCTTTCATTTTATTACCCCTAGCATCATGTGTCACTTCAGCAAGTCCAAGTTTTTCCATTAAAGGGGGAATATACATTCCAAAGCGTCCACGAAGACCTTTCTTTAGTCCATACCATCCACCGATAGGATTAGTTTCTGACCGGCCCCATGCTTCAACAGTCTCTTCTTTTATAGGTTTTTGTTCGTCTGCACTGCCAAGATCCATCCAATCCCCATGATTTTTCAGCATAGTGTGAAGATCGTTTATACAGCGATAGTCATAAAGTAAAGTTGTTTTACCAACTACGCATACTATCACTTCTTTACCATCCTTAAGGTCCTTATACATTTCATAGTCAGATGCCAATGGTGGAGTTTTTAGTTTCCATGGATTTTCTTTTGTTCCTTCTTGTGCCATCTTAATGAATTTTGTAGGTAAGATATTTCCTGTTACCTTCTTCAATCTCGCTGAAAATTTCTGAAAGTTTTCTTTGAAGGTAGTCAATTTTAATTTTTGTAGTTCCAAATTTAAATATTTGTCATTGTTTCAACATTAAGATTGGTCGTCAAAGAAATACTGATTTTCAACCGTAAAAAAAATTGAAATTTGACTAACAGATTATTTACTATTGATGATCTCTTTATTTCGGTTTTGGAGATTATTGCACTGGAAAATATTTCTCCAAAAAATCATACACCAGATTAAATTGCTTCAACGGTTCAATATGTCCACCATCAAGTATAGCGTGTTCCTTATAGTGTTGAAAATCATACTCCTGTAGCCTTTTCATTATCCTATTTGACATCAATGTTGCTGGCCACTGTTCATCATTTTTCCCAGACAATATAAAAATCGGACGATTGATGTTTTCTACTGAAATTTCAGCCTTTTTCACTGCCACCTCATCCTCCAGCATTATACTGTGCGCCGTAAATAGATCCCCCTTCAATGCGGGTGAGATAACTTTCAAGGATGCGGGAACATAAGGTACTTCCTGATTTTTATAGGTCCATGATCAGGTGATTGCGGGGAAACTTACATTTGAAGTTGAAAAAGCAATGACAGCATTGAAATGACTAAACCTGCTTGCCAGATTTAATACCAACTCGCATCCACGGGAACCTCCCATAAGTGCTATTTTAGTTTCATCAATTTTTGGGTTTTTGGCGATCTTCAATATGGTATCGGAAATGGCATCCAATGAAATCCAATCTAAATAGTCGGGGGTGCCATTAGAATTGAAATAACCAATTGCCAATACTGCATATCCCATTTTATTCAAGCTATCTCTTTTCCCTTTCAGATAATTCTTGGACCAATCATTACCCCCATCACCCCCACCAAAAGCAACAATCAATGGCTGCATATCAGCACTTCCCAAAAATAGTTTGGTTTCGACGACCCCGCGTTGCTCTGAAAGTGAAGGAACATAAGTAAAAATATAAATTAGTCCAGCAGACAACACCAGTATCACAATCAATAAGAGAATGATATTTCTTTTTTTCATAATGTTGGATATTTAGTAGGCTAAGCTATGGAATGAAATCCTCGTAAATTTTGACATACATCAAAAAATCACATTTTACCCTATTCACTCCTCAACCCCGTAACGGTATTTCTATATGCCGCCATTAAGGCCTGCAAACCTACTATCAATAAAGTGACCAACAGTGCTCCAAATACCACTGCAGCCATAGCCATTGGCACTATCTCTGTATGGTAAGCAAAATTTTGAAGCCATTCTTTGCCAAAATACCACGCTACAGGGACTGCCAAGACAGAAGCAATGATCACTAACACCATAAATTCTTTGGACAACGTATAGACTAATTGCGGTACCCCTGCCCCCAAAACTTTTCTGATACTCATTTCTTTTGCCCTGGATTCTATCATAAAGGAAACCAAACCTAGCAATCCGATCAGAGAGATCAAAAGGGTTAACCCCGCAAAAATCCTGAACATCTTGGCCATTCGAAGTTCTGACTGATACAATCTTTCAAAGTCTTCATTCAAAAAGAAGTATTTGAAATCTCTTTCACCAAAGTCATTCAACCATTTTTGATTCAGTGATTCAAATATGGCCGTGGTCTGGGTCGGATCAAATCTAAGGGATAACCAATAGGAGTAATCAGGCGCCCAATCCATAGCAATCCCATGAATGGCCTGCTGCAATCCCAATTGATGGTAATCCTTCACCACCCCTATCACGGTTCCCTGAGGAGTGGTGGATGGGGAAACTATTTTCTCCCCTAAAGCTTCTTCGGGACTGTTCCATCCGAAAATTCTTACTGCTCTTTCATTCAACACCAGGCCTTCGGTTCTATCAGTTTCTCTCTCGGGATCAAAAAACCTTCCCGCAACAAGTTCCAGGTTTAGGGTATTCAAGTAATCCTCATCCACAGAAAGGTATTCTACAGAAACCGGGTTTTCGGCCTCTCTTCCCTCGGGAAAAGCTATCTGCCCTATCCAACCTGGCCTTCCAGGAATACCGTTGGAATAAGTGATTTTTTGAATTCCTGAAATATCACTCAATTCATTTTTCAGGCTTTCTATTCGGTTTTTGGGAAGTTTGGATGCATTAAGCACCAAAATTTCATCCTTGGCAAATCCCAATTCTTTTTCTTGCATATAATCCAATTGATTGAGCACTACCAATGTCCCCATTGCCAGGGAAACTGAAATGAAGAATTGGAATACGACCAATGTCTTTCTTAAATTAAGGCCAGAACCTCCGGGAGTAAATTTCCCTTTAAGGATTTTTACAGGTTGTAAGGCAGAAAGATGAAGTGAAGGATAATATCCTGCCAACAGACTGATTAACAAGAGCAAAGCCATTATTCCCAAGAGAATTTCGAGTTTTAGGAAACTTTCAAGGTTGTAAGTTTTATTGACCAATTCATTGAATACCGGCATCACCGCGCTTGATAAGAAAAGTGCAATCAATAGGCCAATAACAGTAAGGACAAAAGCTTCTGTCATAAACTGTGTAATCAATGCCATCCTGGATGAACCCACCACTTTTCTCAGGCCTACCTCCTTGAAGCGGTCCATAGAGCGGGCCGTGGACAAATTGATGAAATTGATGCAGGCAAGCAAGATGGTAAAAAGACAAATTCCCAAGACCATATACACCCGGTCGATACTTCCCAATGTTCCAAACCTGTTTCCGGATTGGGATTTCAAATAAACTTCTTCCATCGGTTCAAAATACAGTAACGCTTCTGAACCCCAAGAGCGCATCTGATCTCCCACCTTGTCCATATAGACGTTTTTTGCTTTTGATTTAAATGATTCATGATCTACCCCTTCTTTGAGCAAGAGGTAGTTGCCCATATTGATATTTCCCCAGCCGTTTTCAGTGTAATCGGTCACTCCCCTCATGACATCGAAGGTAGCTTGGGAGAGCAAAAGGTCAAACTGAATATGGGAATTCTGTGGGACATTTTTGACTACTGCACCCACTGTGATAGGGATGCTGTCTCCGATAAAAAATTCTTTGTTGATTCCATCCTCACCCTTGAACAATTTCGCTTCAAAATCCTCAGTGATAACTGCGAAATAAGGTTTTTCCAAGGTCGAACTCACATCGCCTTTTGCAATTTCGAAAGAAAACACTTCGAAAAATTCCTTGTTGGTGTAGATCGTCCTTGGGCTATGATTTTCCTGATCGGAAGTTACCTCATATCTCGGCCATCCAATGGTATAGACCATCTTTTCTACCTCAGGGTATTCGGCTTCCAAGACCTGTCCCACAGGCCAACCATTGTCACTGTTATAGGATTCCGAACCGGACTTCAGGTCCACAAAAACCGTATTGACCCGGTAAATACGGTCAGCTTTGGTATGAAAGTTATCGTATGAAAATTCATCCAATGCATAGATCATCATAAAAATTCCTCCTGTAAGTCCCAAGGCCAAACTGAGGATATTGATAATCGAAAAAGCCTTTCGTTTTTTCAGATTTCTAAGGGCGATTTTGAAGTAGTTTTTGAGCATGGGGGTATTGGGTTGAAAGTCTTTTGGGTATGTTGATTAAAGATTGGTTTTTGGATTGTTTGGTTGCATGGGTTGTCTTAATAGTTTTCGGTTTAGCCTTCTTCACTTTTCTTCTCTCACCTCCCCAACAACCAATATATCGTTCGTGCCCATGGCACTTTTGGATACATACATTTTGCCTTTAACCCGGCAATAAATTACCAGGCTATAATATCGGTCATGCCTTCGGCATTTTGTCTTTTTCTGTACCCATTAGGCTTTTGCCTTTTTGTTTCCGAAACTCGTAGAAGGCTTTGGTTCTTGTATCTAGCACCTCAATAGATGTCTCTCCCGAACAGCTGTCGGGATCGACATGACAAGGTGAAGTCTTCTTTAATAGTTGTTGCATTAGATAATCAAAACATCAATAGTATCTTATTTCTCGGATTTCGCTTCTTGGTTCACGCTTCTTTGTTTTTATCTCCCACTTCTCAATTCACGGCTCTCGCATCTTGATTCTTTGTTATTGGCTCTTGGCTCTTGATTCTAAGATTCTCGCTTCTCGCATCTCGTTTCTCATTTCATCCTTCCTCCCTCATCCTTCATCCTTTCCTTCTATTCCACCTTAAATGCATCCACCGGATTGATCATGGCGGCTCGGATGGATTGGGAACTGACGGTTAGGGCAGCAATTAGGGTTGCCGTGAAACCGGCTATCAAGAAAACCACCCAGGATACAGTGACACTGTAAGCGAAGTTATCCAGCCACCCGTTCATTCCGTACCATGCTATGGGAATGGCCAAAAGGAACCCGAAGAATACCAGTTTAAGAAAATCC
The DNA here is from genome assembly GCF_041751335.1 of Aquiflexum sp. Classification (GTDB taxonomy): domain Bacteria; phylum Bacteroidota; class Bacteroidia; order Cytophagales; family Cyclobacteriaceae; genus Aquiflexum. The sequence goes on along the minus strand of NZ_JBGSXS010000380.1, from coordinate 7,408 downwards.
TTGCCCAAAAGTGAAACGATGCTCCAAATACTGGCCCCCATGACTTTTCTGATACCGATTTCTTTTGTTCGCTGTTCGGTGGCATAGGCTGCAAGGCCAAACAAACCCAATACAGAGATCAAAATTGCCAAGCCCGCAAAAAATCCAAATATGGCCCCAACTTTTTCTTCTGCTTCATATTGTTGTTCAAACCTATCCGAAACCAAATAATAATTAAATGGGAAATCAGGTTTCATGGCCACCCACTCTTCTTGTAGAAATGCCAAGGTGGCATCTTTGTTTTCGCCTTTGATTTTTATGGCTACTTCATTGATTCGGTCAGTTGGAATCAGGAAGACCATGGGACTGATCGGCTGATGAAGGGATTCAAAGTGAAAATCCTTTACAACCCCTGTTACATATCCTCTTCTAATTCCATATTGGAATGGCTTGTTAACTGCCTCCTCTGCACTAGACCAACCAATGGCTCTTATTGCCGATTCATTCAATATAAAAGCCTCAGTAGAATCACTTGCCAGGTTGTAATCAAAATCACGTCCTGCAACCATTTCCATCCCAAAAGTCTCCATAAAGGTATGACTGACATGAATGTCTGAAATCCTGACTTCAATGGGTAACAATTCACCGTTCACTTCTGCCTGTGCCCCTTGCGCATCTAACAGTCTTCCCGAAGGAATTCTGCTTCCCAATGCCACATTTTCAATCCCCTGTTGCTGAAGCAGTCTGTCACGCATCATCTCATAATTCCCTATCAATTCATCATAGGCCGGAAGTACGACTATTTCATCTTTGTCAAAACCCAGATCTTTATTTTTCATAAAGTCCAGTTGGTTCAAAACAACCATAACAGCAACAATCAAAATCACCGAAATTGCAAATTGTCCTACCACCAAAAATGACCTTAATTTCTCATGGATGGAGCCGATTTTATAGGTTCCCTTCAGTACTTTGACGGGTTGGAATCCAGAAAGGAAAAGTGATGGGTAACTTCCGGCCAGCAATCCTACAACTACTACCAAAACCAATAATCCTAACAAATATTCAGGATGTCTAAAAAAATCCAAACTTAGGAGTTTCCCTGTGAAATTGCTGAAAGTGGGAAGAAATATGTATGCTAACAACAGTGCAGCTACCAAAGCTATCAGCGACATCAAGATCGTCTCAGCCATAAACTGCCTTACAAGGAGTTGTCTATCAGCACCCAATACTTTTCTCAAACCCACTTCCAAAGCTCTTTTAGCAGAACGGGCGGTGGCCAGATTCATAAAATTGATACAGGCAATCAAGAGAATAAATATGGCAATGGCACTGTAGATATAGACGTATTCAATACTGCTGTTGGGTTCAATTTCAGAATCCAAGTTGGAATGTAAATGGATATCGGTCAAAGGCCACAAAAATAATTTTGTACCCATTGAGGCAGAAAAACCTTGGGAACTCTTTGGTAAGTGTCTGTCAATAAAATCCGGGATCTGAGCTTCCAGATCCTTGACATCCACTCCCTGTTCCAGAAGTAGGTAAGTTCCGAAATTATTGCTACCAAAGTTCGACATCATACTTTCGTAGCCTCCATAGAAAGCCACTACAGGCTCCATGGATGCCAAAAAATCTGCTTTGAAGTGGGAATTATCAGGAATATCTTTCATGACTCCTCTGACCTGCATATTGATTGCCTGCGATCCGATCATCACTTCCAATGACTTGCCTACTGCATCCTGAGTACCAAAGTATTTTTCAGCCATGGTTTTGCTGATTACCATACCATCAGGGAATGTGAGAGCAGTTTCAGCGTCACCTTCCAACAATGGCCATGAAAAAACATTGAATACCTCAGGATCGGAGAAAAAGAATCTGTTTTCTTCAAAAACTTTGGCCCCATCTTTTACGACAACATTGACATTCATCAACCTGACAGCTTCCTGAATTTGACCCTCAAAATCTGATTTCAACAATGGTCCAAAAGGAGGTGCTGCATGTCCCAAATGCAGGTTGGTCTCCCCATCAGGATTGAACCAAGCCCTTGAAACCCTGTATATCCTGTCTGAATGCTCATGGTATTTATCATAACTGAGTTCATGTTGGACAAAGAGAAATATCAAGATACTGGCAGCCATCCCAACCGACAATCCCAAAATATTGATCAGTATATAAGCAGGATTCTTTTTCAGGTTTCGGATGAAAATTTTAAGATAGTTGTGGAGCATGGTAGTTGTTGGTTGTTCTAAGTTTCAATTTTTGTAAGGTTATCCAATTATTGGGGTTAAAACTTGGTTTTTTTTATTTGTATTGCTCTTCATTTAGGGTGTCAAAGGTAGAAGGTATTATGACTGCTCTCCAGAGATTGCCACGTCGCACGAAAGGTTTCTGCATAAACCAAAGTCATCAGAAGTGCTCCTTGCAATGACGATTCCTAAAACCTTCCGATTTCCGTCCATATGAGCCTTTATCTTTCTCGACTCTTATTTCTTGGTTCCCCGAAATTCTTCGGGACAGGCTTTGATTCTTGGTTCTAAACTCTCGGCTCTCGCTTCTCCATCCTTCCTCCCTCATCCTTCATCCTTTCCCTCACTATTCATCTTTCAATGTCTTGGCAGGATCCTGTACAAAAACCTTAATCGTTCTGTATCCTATGGTAAGGAAGGAAATGAATCCTACTACCAATATGGCCATGATAAATATCCAAGGAGAAACTTTTGTTTTGTTAGCAAATCCTTCAAGCCATTGATTGGAAAACCAAATCCCAAAGAGAACGGCCATCACAGCTGAAACCCCAAGCAATACAAAGAAATCTGCAGATAGCACTTTGAGTACGTCAGATGCTTTGGCACCAAGGACTTTTCTGATGCTGATTTCCCGGGTCCTCCTTAGTGCCACATAAGACACCAATCCAAACAGTCCCATGCAGGCGATGCCGATGGCTATTGCTGCAAACAGACCGAAGATTTGACCGGTTTTTTGTTCTGCCAGATACATTTTACCATATTCTTGGTCTAGAAAACGATAAGCAAAAGGTCTCTCAGGAAAGAATCCTTTCCATACCTCTTCCATTTTTGCCAAGTTTCCAGTTAGATTTCCTTTTGGCATTTTGACCAATAGCCAGTTTGCCTCTGTTGGTTGGATAAAAATCCCTAAGGCACCAACCTGATGGTGAAGGGAATTGAAATAGAAATTTTCCACTACACCTTTGATCACACTATTGACCCCATTATAAACAATTTTGCGCCCTATGCTTTCCTCAGGTGTCCAGCCCAATTCTTTGATGGCTGCCTCATTGAATATCACATTCATTTCCAGCTCATCCTCATAAGCTTTGGTTTGATCTATATCCTGATCGGTAAAATCTCTTCCTGCAATCAAATTCAATCCTATGGTCTTAACCATATCATGGTCCACTGCAAATCCTGTAATCATAAAATCTTTATCATTGTCACCTCCGGGAGAAACTGAATAACCTGCTTGAATAAAATGTGGCATGGCATTGCCCAAACTTGCGGAAAGAGCGACGCCGTTCCTTTCAATTTCATTTTTTAAAGCAGGTATCTGTTCCCGCATGTTGTAGTGAAAATTCAAGGCTACGACTGATTCCCTATCATATCCCAAGTTCACAGACTGCATATATTCCAATTGCTGCTTTACAATCAATGTTGCAACCAGTAAACTGATAGATACAAAGAATTGGAATACCACAAGGCTTCTTCTCAGCCAAGGCCCGCCCTTTTGACCCAATATTTTTTTACCCAAAGCCTGCAAAGGTTCCAATCCCGACAATACCAAAGAAGGGTAATATCCAGCAAAAAAAGCTATGAAAATGAGCAGGCCTATTCCAATCGATATCCCAAGGGGACTAAGCAATAACTCAGTTTTTAAAGGAGTACCTGCAAAGGATTCAAACTGGGATTTGAATAAGAGTAGCAACAAAACACTCAAAGCCATACTAAAAATTGAAAGTATGAAAGACTCAGAGATAAATTGACCAAACAACTGTAGTCTGCCTGCTCCGAGAATTTTTCTAAGACCTACCTCTTTATTTCTTTCTGTGGCTTCTGCTGTTGCCAAGTTGACATAATTGATGATCCCAATGATGATCAATAAAATCGCCACTACTGCAAATATGTAAAGGTTTTTGATGTCCGCTGCAGGTTTCATTTCCTTGAGTTGACTATCCCCCAAGTAAATGGAGGTCAATGGCTGAAACAATATGCCCACATCAAATCCATAACTCCTCATTTCTTCACCAAAATATTTTTCCACCAACAAATCAAGTTTTTGTGCAAAATGTTCCCTATCTGCATTCGGACTTAATTTGGCATAAGAATAATAATTGGCAGGTGACCACTCCGGGTTTGTACCGTGACGATGGGACTTAAAGGAAGCCAGAAAATCAAAATCCAAATGGCTGTTGCTTGGAAAATCCGCAACAATTCCGGTGACCATATAATCCTTTCCGTCAATTTTTAGAACCTGTCCTAATCCTGAGTTTACAACTCCATAGTATTTTTCCGCCGTACTTTTGGTCAACACGATCTGATTGGGTTCAGCCAATAATTTCCCACCCTGTCCTGCTATCTTTTCCAAATCAAAAACCTCAAAAAAGTTTTCATCTGCGTAGGCAAATTTATTTTCTTCTTGATTGCCCTGACCTGCATCTACCAACACCGAAGAAAAAATCCCTACGTCAAAAATCAGGGTTCCCACTTCCACTTCATCCAACTCTTCCATTAAAGTAGGGACCAAAGCTGAAGGAGTCATACTGACCACTTGTTCCTTTCCGGCCATGGCAAAACGCTGACCGAACCTAACCACACGATCAGAATCTGTGTACATACTATCATATGTAGCCTCATGATGAATGTATAGGGATATCGCCAAAAAACTTGCAATGGCAATGGTCAAACCAAGGATATTGATACCTGTATATAGCTTTCGCTTGGACAGGTTTCGGAGCGAGACTTTAAAATAGTTTTTCCACATTTTGAATAGAAGTGAGTCCCGATAGCTATCGGGATGAGAAGTGAGACACAAGACGCAAGACGCAAGAAATAAGATTTTAGACTTGCCTGACAGGTTGGATTATGAATTTAAATCTCTATTCTATGTCTTTGTTGATTTATACAACTCTTTTTATTACAAACCTTAATGGCAGTTGCTTTATTCTAAAATAGATGGTTAGGTATTTAATTGACCTTTTTGGACCATGATGAGTAATCCCACATTTATGCCACAAGTCAAAACCCCTCAAATGCGGTAAAAAGGGATAATCTAAAAATCATTATGAAAAAAAGTCGAACAGTTTTGACCGTTAACGGACAAAGAATTTGAATAATTTGGTGAGATGGGTTCGGTTTGAGGAGAAAGAAAAATATGTGAACGATTTAGTTATTGGCCTGGTCTATCATTTTGAGAAAATTCCATGGTGTCATCACTGCTATTTCTGAATACCTTAAATGCCATATTTTTTCGCAAGTTCTTCTGTAAGGAAGTAAGGGAATACTTCTATTTGAAATAAATATAGTAAGTCAATAAAATAGCAGTCAAATTGTAAATCCCATGTGCTACCATAGAGGCCGTTAACCGCTTGGTTGAAATGAATAGAATGGTGTAAATTATCGTAGGCACCAAAATATCAAACCAATCCAAAGCACTACTTGGCATATGACCTAATGAGAAAATCACAATTGAAAGTACAGCTGAAACCCATAAACCAATCTTGGGATTTTTAAAAACTCCTTTAAGAATATTAATGAAATATCCCCTGTTAAAAAGTTCTTCTGCAATCCCACCTCCTATCACACCCAATGCAATAAATGATAATGTCCCCATAAAACTTCCATCGTACATTCCCAACATTCCATTGATATCTGCCCGGTTTATCCCTCCTGTGTTCGGGATGATAACAGCAAATTGAAGGACAGTCCACAAAACTCCGAAAAGACCACCCAACAAGGCATCCTTTTTGACATTTACGAACCGAAGTCCAATTTGTCCAAAATCCTTTTTTAAAATTCTAAGCGAAGCGTAGAGCAAAAGTGAAATTGAGAAAAATTGAAACAGGGCAATGTAAAATAAATTTATCCCAATTTTGCCACCATTGATTTTGGTAACACCAAAGAAAACATCCGGAATTATAAACAGGATAAAGCCAAAAAGAATTGTGAAAATAAAAATTGTTAAAGTCTTTGCTTTGCTTACTGTACTACTGTTGCTTTCTGCCATTGTATTTCTTGTTTAAATGTTTAGAGGATCAGTTGATCCATTGATTTAATTAAAAAACCAAAGCCCCGACATGATCGAGGCTTTGCGCTGTTTATCAACTAAACTAAAATACCTCTTGGAAAGAACGTTTCGGTTTGCGAGGCGACAGACCTTGGGGAAGAAAATTATCTTTATCAGTTCTTCCGAAGGGTATCAATTTCAAAACAAATGTCACCTCTTCTTGGGTTGGGACAGGTTACTTGTCCCGGTAGTTGGTTTAGATTTCAAAAAGGGCAAACATCAAACTGCTTGAAGCTGTTATCCCTTTTCCCAAAAAGATGCCAAATTACGAATCACCCATTTTAGCAATTAGAGGCAGTTTCAATCCTGGAATCAATTTGAATCCGTACAGTTATTGTCCACTTCCGCTCAAAACAATTCAGAATACCCCTCGTTTCTGATGTATAATCTATACTTGAAATTTTCCATAAATTTTAAATCCCATGATAAGGTCTACCCTCATACTTTTCTTTTCCTTTTTGTTGATTAATTGTCATGCACAATATGAACAAGAAGCGGCTTTGGATGAATCCGTCTATTCCTATAAAACTCCTGACCGTGACGGAACAGGAAAAGTATATATGGGAAGGGAGATATCCCAAGTGATGAATTTTATGGGTATGAGTTGGCTGGAAAGGTCCACAAGGCCCCAAGAGGAAAATACCGAATTGGCCATCAAAAACCTTCCTATTGACAAAAAGAGTGTCGTGGCAGATATCGGGGCCGGATCTGGTTATTACACCTTCCGGATTGCAAAACGGGTTCCTGAGGGATTGGTGTATGCAGTGGAAATCCAAGATCCTGCCATCAAATACTTGAAAGAAAAAAGCCAGGAATTGGATTTTGAAAATGTAAAGACCATCAAAGGAACTGAAAAATCTCCTAATTTACCGGAAAACTCTATTGACCTGGCCATCATGGTGGATGTGTACCATGAACTTTTGTTTCCCCATGAAGTATTGCAGGAAATCAAAAAATCTCTCAAACCCAATGGGAAATTATTGCTGATAGAATATAGAGGTGAAGACCCAAAGGTCAGAATCAAACCATTGCACAAAATGACCGTGGACCAAGTCACCAAAGAACTTTCAGCCAATGGATTTAAAATATCCCAGAACGGTCAGTTTATGAATATCCAGCATTTTTTGGTTTTTGA
>NZ_JBGSXS010000379.1:0-8965 GCF_041751335.1 Aquiflexum sp. | reverse complement strand
ACTATCAATTCCATTGAAGCTGGGAAATATGTGCCTTCCACAGTACTCGCTCTCAAGATCTGCAAAGTATTTGAGGTTAAATTCGATGCGGTTTTTGAGCTGGAGGAAGGAGATTGATCTCTTTGACTTTTTTCAAATTTTTTCCATTCCCAAAGCAATAAAAAGGTATATTTGTCATTTTAAAAACAAAAAACTGAATGCCAAAGTTAATCCGAGTCACTACTGTTCCCATATCCCTCAAACTGCTTTTGTCAGGTCAAATGAAATATATGAAGGAGGCAGGCTGGGAGGTGAGCATGGTCAGTGCTGATGGCAAGGAAATCAATGAGATAGAAAGGAGGGAAGGTTGTTCCCATCAAATCATACCTTTTACCAGAAAAATAACACCTGTTCAGGATTTGATCTGTCTTTGGAAATTGTACAGTCTTTTTAAAATCGAAAAACCGGACATTGTTCATTCCCATACCCCAAAAGCAGGTTTACTTTCTATGTGGGCGGCAAAATTAGCTGGTGTGAAAGTTCGTATTCACACAGTCGCAGGACTGCCCTATGTTGTTGCTGAAAAGCAAAAGAAGAACCTTTTGATTAAAATGGAGAAATCCACCTATAACTCGGCAACAGAAGTATGGCCCAATGCCGAATCTTTAAAAGAATTTATCATCAAAGAAGGCTTAGCAGAATCTGAGAAACTCAAAGTAATCGGATTTGGATCTTCCAATGGTGTTGACCTGAAGAAATTCAATAGGGATTCATTGAAAGAAAATCACCTGGTCGCTGCCACCATGCGGATTATGCCCTCTGACAATGATTTTGTAATTCTAGCTGTAGGTAGATTGGTAAAAGACAAAGGGATTGAAGAATTGGTAAATGCCTTCGTAAATTCCAAATTATCAGATAGGGCCAAATTGGTGTTATTGGGTTCTTTTGAACAAGAACTTAATCCCTTGGATCAAGAGGTGGTAAGGAAGATTCAGGATCATCCCAGAATTGTTCAGATCGAATGGACGGATCATGTTGCACACTATATGGCTTTGGCAGATGTGTTGGTGCATGCTTCCCATAGAGAGGGATTTCCCAATGTATTACTGGAAGCAGGAGCGATGCAGGTTCCTGTGATTTGTTCTGATATCATTGGCAACCTGGATATTGTAACCAATAAAAAAACAGGTTTGGTTTTCCCGGTCAGGAAGACAGAGGTATTAAGAGATGCGCTTGAATTTGCATATGTTAAAAGAGATTATATGCAATCCTTGGCAAGTAACCTTTTTGAGGAAGTGAGTGTAAAATACGAAAGGGGGAATATGCATCATTTGATTTTGGAAGAATACAACAAATTTGTGCCCCAAGAAAAAATCGAAATGAAATAACAGGTTTAATTTATATGTAGTTATGCAATGATTTCAGTAAAATGGTAATTCAATATAATTCTCGCGGGGAAATTGAAATGTCCAGTACATCGGACATCCGACTTCGTCCCGATAGCTATCGGGATCCGACATGGTTGTAATAGAAAATTGCGTTACTGGCAAGAAGCGGTTAACCATTTTAATTTAAATAAAATAAAGATTTGGGTTACATATTTTAAAATTATTTGTTTTTTTGGTTTTTCAATTTTAATAAAAAAAAGATGAAATATCTGATTACCGGTACTGCCGGATTTATAGGCTTTCATGTCGCCCAATATCTTTTAAAAAGAGGTGATGCCGTCGTTGGTCTTGATGTGATCAATGATTATTATGATGTCAATCTGAAATTCAGGAGGTTAGAAGAGTGTGGGATTGCCAATGATCAGATTGTTTTAGGAAAAGCAGTCCATTCCAGCAAATATGAGTCTTATACTTTTTATCAAATGGACCTTTCCGATAAAGAGACCATGATGTCAATATTTGAAAAAGAGAAGGTGGATGTGGTCATAAATCTAGCTGCACAAGCTGGAGTTAGGTATTCTTTGACCAATCCCGATGTATATATAGCATCCAATATCCAAGGATTTTTGAACATTTTGGAGGCTTGTAGAGCCTATCCTGTCAAGCACTTGGTGTATGCTTCCTCAAGTTCGGTATACGGTGCGAATACCAAAATGCCCTTTGCCACCAACCATAACATTGACCATCCGGTAAGTTTGTATGCCGCCACCAAAAAATCAAATGAATTGATGGCCCATACCTACAGTCACTTGTTCAATATTCCCACCACTGGTTTGAGGTTCTTTACAGTGTATGGACCCTGGGGCAGACCGGATATGGCCTTGTTCCTGTTTATTGAAGCCATCAAAAAAGACGAGCCTATTCAGGTATTCAATCATGGCAAAATGAAGAGGGATTTTACCTATATAGACGATATAGTCGAAGGCATAGTCAGAGTCGCTGATAGACCTGCTACTCCAAATCCGGAATGGGATGGAAATAATCCGGAACCCGGTAGTTCCTATGCCCCTTTCAAAGTATATAATATTGGCAATTCCAATCCGGTGGAGTTGATGGATTATATCGGCGCATTGGAAAAAGCATTGGGAAAAGTGGCCAAGAAAAACATGTTACCGCTACAACAGGGTGATGTTCCAGCCACCTATGCGGATGTTACAGACCTGAAAAGAGATACCGGTTACAAGCCAAATACTTCTGTCGAAGATGGAGTAGCCAAGTTTGTGGCTTGGTACAATGAATTTTACGGGAAATAAATTCATAGGTAAATGCCAGAAATGGATATCCGCTTCTTTGCCAGTAATCCAATATTCTACTACAGACAAGACGGATCCCGATAGCTATCGGGACGAAGTCGGAAGACCCATGTACCGTACATTTCAATCTTTTGACAAGAATTATATTGAATTGCCATTTTACTGGCATTATTGCGTACATACATATTGCCAGATTTTGGTAATTAAAGAAAAATGATTTGGCTGACAATTAATCCGCCACGTCTGTGCGCCTGTGGCGTAGCGGACAAGTAATTCCAATCCGCCACGGCGGACAAGTTCTTCCAATTTTCCAATCTTTCAAATTTCCCATATGAAAAAAAATATTCTGATCACAGGTGGGGCCGGATTTATCGGCTGTCATGTAGTGAATCTTTTTGTAGAAAAATACCCTGATTATAATATCATCAACCTGGATTGCCTAACCTATGCCGGGAACCTTGAGAATTTGAAAGAAATTGAAGGAAGTTCAAATTACATTTTTGTGAAAGTAAACCTATTGGACGTATCTGAATTAGAAGCTGTTTTTGCAAAACATGCAGTTACAGATGTAATCCATTTGGCTGCCGAATCCCATGTGGACAGGTCCATCACGGATCCTTTGGCATTTGTAAAGACCAATGTGATTGGTACGGTCAACCTACTGAATGTTGCCAAATCCTATTGGAAGGATTTGGAAAATCATTTGTTCTACCATATTTCCACAGATGAGGTTTATGGTTCTTTGGAAGACGGTGGTTTTTTTATAGAAACTACGCCTTATGACCCTCAATCACCTTATTCTGCCTCAAAGGCTTCCTCTGATCATTTTGTAAGGGCTTATGCCAATACCTATAAAATGAAAACCGTCATTACCAATTGTTCCAATAATTACGGACCAAATCAGTTTCCTGAAAAACTGATCCCACTTTGTATCCATAATATCAAAAACAACAGGCCTTTACCGGTCTATGGAAAAGGGGAAAATGTCAGGGATTGGTTGTATGTGGTAGACCATGCAAAAGCCATTGACCTGGTTTTTCATCAGGGCAGGAGGGGAGAGACCTACAATATTGGCGGATTCAACGAATGGAAAAATATTGATATCGTCAAGTTACTTTGTCAAAAGATGGATGCCAAACTGGGCAGAGAATCGGGTACGTCAGAAAAACTGATCACTTTTGTAAAGGATAGGGCAGGGCATGACCACCGCTATGCCATTGATGCCTCCAAAATACAAAGGGAACTTGGCTGGGAACCCAGCCTCCAATTTGAAGAAGGGATTGAAAAAACCATCGATTGGTATCTGGAAAATGAAGAATGGCTGAATAATGTCACCTCAGGCAATTATCAGAAGTATTATGAGGAGCATTATGGGGATAGGTAATATAAGAATGGTAAATTGCTAAGTATCTGTCCAAAACCAATTATCAGAATTTCTTAGGTTGCTTTAGTTATGGCCTTTTCTTCTTTGATAATTTCATTCTGATAGAGGTCCATAATAGGAAAGCATAAATCAAAATTGTTCCAATCAAGGTTACCATCAATTATTTCAAAGCCTTTGAAAAGATTCTCATGTGTCCAAAACTGCATGTCTACTGATCTTTTATTTGATAGGCTTCTCCCATAACTAAAAGTAATTCTTGAAAACTGGAATTACAAATTCCAAAAATAAGAAGGTGTAGATGCAATCTACACCTAGCGCCTTCGCCAATCTTCACCCAGATGGGGTCATCGATGAGGACTGTCCTCTGCACCAATTCTAAAATTTGATCTTCAATCAGTTTTTATAATCTCCTACGATGTCCTTCATTATGGACTTTATCAGCTTATGGTCTTTCTAATCATGTGTTAATTAACCCTTTATTTTCTAATCTTTTGAGCAATTGGGATTTAAAAAACAAAAAATTTATGATGACAATTAAGTAGATGAAAATTGGCAGGCCCATAAAAAGGGTTTTAAAAACACCGCTACTCAAATATAGGGCTGCCAAAACCAGACAAGCTAAAGCTATTGCTAGCTGTAGAACAAAGACCATGAGCAATATATTCGAAAACCTGATTTTTATCCCTACCGACCTTTGTTCATTTTTAAATTCTGATAATTCTAAATTTAATTGCAACAGTTGAACTATTATCATATTGTAGGATATAGTTAACAGGGTTTTATTTGACTTCAACAATGAAAAATTAAAAAGTTCTGAGTATTTATCCCTAAGCAATATTTCTTCAATCTCTTTATTTGTAAGGGAAGAACTTCCTTTCAGACGCCAGAATGGCCAAAACAGATTATTTTTCATTTCTTAAATGTTTTAAGCAACCTATATCCATCAAAAACTCTCCGGCTAAATCACCATTTCTATAAACTTTCATTCTTTTATCGTTAAGAGGTTTATATAAACTATCACCCTTTTCAACAAAATCCCATAAACCACTTTCATCCCTTAAAATTTCATAGGATTTAATTTGATTCTCTTCTTTATACATTATGGTTTGTTCACCTCTATTCCACTCAAGTTTCTTTTTGGAATCAACAATACCAATGACTTCTCTCTTTGCTATCATTTCAGCTATTTTACAATAATTACAGCTCGTTAGAATGACAGCAGTTATAAATATCCAAATATACTTTATGTTTCTATTTAACATACTCTCTTCTGAATTTTGAAACGTTAAACGAATAGCCCAATCCTTAACTGCCCCCTCTGGGTGTAGATTAAGCTTTCGGCGGTGGCTGGGTGTAGTTTGCAACTACACCCATATATTCAAACCAATTTACAATTGGCCAATTTCGCAGTTGAAGCTCTTCACCTTTCTCAATTTAACTCTTGAAACATGAATTGCAAATTCATTCAGATAGAAAGGCGTAGTTGCCCCCGACAACTGTAAGGGATACGCCTAGGGTCTCCGCCAATCTACGACCAGATGGGGATAACTAATGTTGATTAAGCCGTCCCTTTAGGGACAAGATATGGGTAGGAAACATTAGCTTTTTCCAGGTTTCCGTGCCTTTAGGTACGGAATATATTTTGTACCTAAAGGCACAAAATTCCTTCGATTCATCGATTAATTCTACCTATATTATGTCCCTAACGGGACTTTGGTTAATGTTAAAATTGTAGTCTAGAGTAAATAAAACAGGGTTTTGTAATATGGCGAAGTAATGAAAATAAAATAACCACCACCTAAAGTAGAAGTATTATAGGACAATCCAAAAGGATAATAATCATCTTTTCTGATCACCGGGCCCTCGTTGTGGAGGGTCTGAACCTATCCTGAAAGCTCTTAAATATTATCCCTTTTTTACATGACAACCTTCCTGAGGTTATTATTCCTTATTCCCTCTTACTTTTTTGCCCCGAAATTTTTCGGGACAGGCTTTGATCAAACCCACCTCCCGGAGGGCAGGAAAGTAACAATCCCGATAGCTCGGGACAAGACAATCCGATCCTAGGCTTACCCACTTGGCCTGCGCCGGCCCGGCGGATTGTCTTCCCACCCGCCTTGCAACCTTCAAGGATTTGGTGAAAACTCGGGATATAATTAAGAAGCTGTTCCCTCTCAGTGATCTCCATAATCGAAAGATTCTAGAAAAAAACTCCAGTTCCTATCAGAGAAAAGAGTATCCAATTATTTCAATCATGCAAAAATTATAAGATTTCATTCTATCTTATATTTACCTAAATTTACCCTAAGAATAGATTACAGATATAATTGTATCTTATCAGGTATGGGGACAGGTAAAATAATTGCAACTTTAAGGGATTCCAAAAGCTGGTCACAGACCGATTTGGCCAACAACAGCGGCGTATCCCGTGTAATGATCGGTAAATATGAACGGGGGGAAGCCGTTCCGTCCATCGATGCCGCCAAGAAAATCGCAAATGCCTTTGAGGTGTCTTTGGATTATCTAGTAGGAGAAGGGCAAAACGCCAGGTTTGACAAAAAAACAGTACAGAGATTGCAGGATATCGAAGCCCTGAGCCCAACGATAAAGGACAAACTTTTCTTTTTGATTGATACGGTGATCCGGGATACAAACGCCCAAAAAGCTTATATGCAATGAAATCGAGCATGACCTAACCGTCACACCCTAGGTTGACAATCAACCATGCGAGATTCCATGTGACCAATAAAATGCAATTATAAACACATGAAAACACAATTTATAACAGACGACCACGGCAAAAAACTTGCCGTCATTCTTCCAATCAAGGAGTACAACAAAATGGTAGATGATTTGGAAGAACTCGAAGACATCAGGCTCTATGATGCCGCAAAAAAGGGCAAACAGGAATTTATAGATGCGGAACAGGCTTTCAGGGAGATTGAGAAAAAACGCGAACAAAAACAAAAGTAATTTACAAAGTCCGTGTTGAGCGCAAAGCGCAGAAAAAGCTCGCCAAAATTCCGGAACCGTATTATTCCAATATCAAGGACGCAATACTGGACCTGGGAAACGACCCACGCCCAAAAGGCTGCAAAAAACTAAAAGGAAGGGACGGCTACCGTGTCCGTGTGGCCGACTACCGCATCATCTACAAGATACAGGACAGTGTCCTTCTCGTGGATGTCGTTGACCTTGGACACAGAAAGGATATTTATTAAAAAGCCCGAACTGGCCGGGCTTTTAAAATTACAATTGTATCAGGTAATCAAAATTTTTGTACCGCTAGATTATTGTTTTTTAATTATTAACCTGCCCTTTAACCACAACATAATTAAAGCCAGACTCTAAAACCTTGTATTCTTCTGCTTTCTTTTTCATAAGAACCTTTATATTCCCAAATTCAGCTGGACCTAACTTTGCGGGAACAAATTGAATAACTATTGTATCATTCCTAACAAAGAGTTCTTTAACACAACCTTCAATTGTTTCATTCAAAACATTTATTTTGTCAGACATTGGATTTTCTTCACAGTCGAAATATGCTTTAATGATCTCCCAATCACTATTGTTTGAGTAAATCCTTGCCAAGACTTTTTCATCAACCTGAACAGTATCTTTTACTAAAACTTCTAACTCAAGTCTTTTTCCCGAGCTACTACAAGAAAAAAAACTAAATAGAATTAACAATTTAATCAGTCTAATAACCATCGGGCACATAATATTTTTGGTCTAAGGTGTCTTTTCCTTGCAATATAATCCTGTACTTTCCAATATTGCCTTGTCTATCGACAAATGTTCCTCTAACTGTATCCGCATTTGTGTTCTTCTTGCCATCAGGATTAGCAGTTCCCTGTGAACCGTTGCGGCTATTCGGCTCAGTTTCAGAAGTAGGATTAACTGTTTCTGATGAATTGGTATTTTCAGTCGGTTTACTTGAATCACTGCCAAAAAACTCAGAAACAAGCCCAAATACACTTCCCATCATGTCTGCAATTTTTTCCATCACTCCTCCTGAAGGTAAACCTGATCCAAAGCTCCCCAAACCATCAGTATTTACTTCACCCGAAATTTTATCCCCTATAGTACCTATATCATCAGGACCTGCATCAGCAACAACCAAAACTACTCCCGCAGGCTGACTATTCACTTTGCTTCTTGACCCAGTATTTTTGCTCCCGCCAAATAGATTTTCAATACCCGATTTAATGAATCCGAAATTTTTCTCTACCTCTGAATAAAAAACTGAGCCAGAAGATGGTGGACAGCAGTTCTTGGGTGCCATGCCATTAGGATCAATAAACCTGATCGGATTGTTGAAGGCATAATTGTATGGGGAATGTCTTCGCATCTGCTCTGCCAATGGGTCAACAACGCTCCATCTCCCTATTGCGGGGTCGTACATTCTTGCCCCGTAGTCATAGAAATTCAGATTTAAGTCCTCTATCAGCTCTTTCCCGTTGTACAGATATTTATTCGTCAAAGCCCCACCTAAAGTAGAAGTATTATAGGACAATCCAAAGGGATAATAATCATCTTTTCTGATCACTGGCCCCTCGGAGTGGACCACGGTCAGGTCATCGAAAAAGACATTGAGGTCCTCGTTGGTTTCATTGGCCACATACATCATCATAAACCCGTCTTCCTCTGCCACATGTTCCAGTGTTAGGGTTTCAAAAGCTCCTTCCCCCTGATTGCTTACCTGTCTGAAACCGGATTTTTTAAACTTATAATTGTTGTCAAAAGACAGGTACTGCAGATAGGCTTTGGGAATTTCATCATTGTCCGAAAACGTGGCGACCTGCCCGGCACCCAATACCCTCTGCAGTTCATTCACAATATTTAGAGCTTCATTTGCCGGTGTCGCAACCAATGAAGCGGCAATAATAGAGGCTGCTCCG
>NZ_JBGSXS010000378.1:0-6573 GCF_041751335.1 Aquiflexum sp. | reverse complement strand
CTCTTGATCTTCTACATTGAGCATATTCCCTCTAATATTGGCAGGAGGCAAGTCAAAAACACTACCGTTAAGCCGTAAATGTTGGTCAATTAATCTCAAATGCCTGTAAGCATCCTGCGAAATCGACATGTGCTGCATATCAAGTCTGAAAATGCCCTTAAACCTGATTCCGTTATCACGCAAGTATGCAATCACTCTTCTTTGATAGATGCCGTTGAACTCTTGGTCTTCAGCAACAAAAATATTTAGAGGTCTCGGCACCTCTTTGACATAACATACTTTACAGCATTCCAAGGGATTGGGGCATCTGGGACAGGTAGGGTGATCTGGCCCATTATGATTGAGTTCAGGTTCACCTATCAACTGATAATCACTGGGGAGAATATTCCAGAAATAAAAATTCTGTTCATCTCCAGGATCTTGGAAATGAGCTAAAACCTGTACACCGATTTCATCATTCATCCGGTCCAAGGAAGGTGTCCGTACTGATTGAAAAGTGACGGAATCGAGTTCAGGTACTGTAGCTGCAATTTCTGGTCTTGAAATAAATCTGGGACCCTCAAACAGGATCACTTCAAGATTGTAAGACCGGCCCACTTGGGCGGCAAAATTCTCATTGGTCAGGTAGATCCCGGGGGAAACTTCATTGAGCAATTCAACATTTCCCAAGTCATCCTTGATCATTACAGTAGCCAATTGCTCAGGTCTGTTGAGACCGTTGAATTCCGGGCCGAATATATCTGCCCTGGAAAGGCGAATCTGATGAGCCTTTGGAAGCGTAGTGAGGTAACCCTCAATATTTAGAATTCTTTGTGGGCGTTCTGAAGTGAAAGGAAACTTATCAATACATGTTGTCAAAAAGACCAAACTGAACAGCCATACTAATTTTACGAAAAATCTTTTCACCTACAATAATTTTAGAAATTGAAATTCAAGATAATATTAAAAATTGAAAAATTGAAAAAAATTGTCCACCGTGGCGGATTGAAAAATTGTAGCAAATATTTATAATTCTTCCAAAAATATAGCGGTTAAATTATTTTTCAGTAATAAATGAAGTATTGCACTTGAGAAAAATGAATTGACAAAAATCAGAGGTACGAAAAAAATCGTAAAATAATTTGCATTACGACAGTCTTGGTATAACTTTGTACGAAATAAATCGTATTAACCGATATGCAAGCTAAACCAACTGAATCCGAACTGGAAATCCTTTCAATTTTATGGCCTATGAAAAAGGCCACTGTTAGGGAAATCCATGAGAAACTGGCCGAAACAAAGGATACCGGCTACACTACTACACTGAAGCAGATGCAGATCATGCATGCCAAAGGATTGCTCAAAAGAGATGAGCAAAACAAAACACATATCTATTTTCCGGCTGTGGATGAGCAGGTAACCCAAAAAAGCCTGTTGAGCAATTTTGTGAGTACGGCATTTGGTGGATCATCCAAAAATCTGGTTATGCAGGCTTTGGGGCAGGGCAATACTTCCAAAGAAGAATTAGATGAAATACGTGCATTTCTTGACCAATTAGAACAAGATCAATAATGGAACTATTGGAAACATTACTCCCTCAAAAATACCTCTTTGCACTAGGTTGGATGATCCTCCATGCCATTTGGCAGATAGCAGGTATTGGATTGATTCTGTGGCTTGTTCTTAGAATCTTTCAACAAAAATCAGCTGCATTCAAATATAGGCTGAGTATCGGTGCCTTATTTTTGATCAGCACTTTGGCCATCGGAAGTTTTTTGTTCCATTTGCAGGAAAAGCCGTATGCTAAGGAATTCACTTTTACCCAAACTGACCTGGATTACTATATTACCCAAGGATACACTTTAGATTCATCAGCCGATGTCGGTTCAACAATATTAGCACCATATTCTGATTGGTCCACGCTTTCAAAACGAATCGAAACTTGGATACCGTTTATGGTACAGCTGTGGGTTTTGGGAGCCATGTTGTTTTTGGTAAGGTTTGGAACATCTTTAGCAGATTTAAGAAATATAAGTAACAAAAACCATCAAATGGTTGATCCCAAATGGATGCAGCTTCTCCAGCAACAAATGGCTTTGCTTCAATTGAATAAGCCTATCAAGTTACTGAAAACCATTCATTTGGACATGCCTGTAACTTACGGAGTCTGGAAGTCTTTCATATTGATCCCTGCAAGTCTGTTTTTTCATTTGTCTCCAGAACAGCTTGAGGCTATTTTGGCCCATGAACTTGCACATATCAAACGATACGACTATTTGGTCAATTTATTTCAGTCATTTCTTGAAGTCATATTTTTCTTTCATCCAGTATTCTGGTGGATCAATAAAACAGCAAGAGAACTAAGAGAAAACGCATGCGATGATATGGCAATCAACATGGGAATAGCACCCAAAGACCTGGCTCATGGTCTGGCAAATGTCCTCAACCATGCCAACAAACTAAGTCCTGAAATGGCTATGGCAGCAGCCAAAACCAGAAATCACACTTTGGACAGGATCAAAAGAATTATGGGAGTCAAAACCTCCCCTACTCAACTAACTACTTTAACCAGCATAACTATGATGATTACCCTACTTATTGGTGCAACCTTAATGGTCGGCGCCAGTGATAAGCCTTCCATGGACTCCTTAGAGGACTTGGTGGCGACTGAAACCGAAATCACCACCACTGAACTAGACATTCCAGAAATCAAGTTCTTCGCTGAACAGGACACAGTCCCCCTAAAGAAAAAAAGAATTTTTCAGTATGAAGGCGACTCTATTACAGAAAGAGAACTGACACCCGAAGAACATGCTGAAATATCAAAAAAACTTGCTGAGGGGTTAAAGCCATTAGCTGAAATGGGAATCATATTTAAAGACTTGGATTTCAATTTTTTCAGCAATATGCCACAGCTAAGAATTGGAGAACCGCTCATGCCTCCAATGGATTTTGATGATATGCCACAATGGGAATTTGATGATATGCAATTTGAGCAAATGATCCCTCATCCAGATTTTTTCAAGAATATCCCTATGCCCATCATGCCTGAAATAGATCCTAGGCTTTATCCTTCTCCTTTAGACATCAATGTATTCAAATTGGATACCACCAAAATGACAAAGGAGGAAATCAAAAAATGGCATGAAAAACGCCATGCAGATATGAAAAAATGGGCCGAAGCCCAAAAAGAATACCAAAAAAAAATTGAGCCTAAAATTGCTGAATACCAAGCCAAAATACAGGAATGGCAAAATGCAAATGAGCCAAAAATGCAGGAATTCCAAATGAAAATGGAGGATTGGCAAAAAGAGTTTCAGCCAAAAATCGCCGAATACCAAGCCAAAATTCAAGAATGGCAAAAAGCCAACGAACCCAAAATGAAGGAATTAGAACTAAAAATGAAAGCTTGGCAGGAAGAGAATCAACCAAATCTTGAGGAATTCCAGAATAAGATGAAAATATGGGAAGAAGAAAACCGACCCAAAATGGAGGAGTTCCAAAAGAAAATGGAAATCTGGCAAAAAGAGAATGAGATCAAGATGGAAGAATTCCAAATCAAAATGCAGGAGTGGCAAACAGAACATCAGGAACAGATTCGAAAGTTGGAGCGATCCGTTAAAGAGAGGAGTAAAAAGGATATTGATTGATAATCATTCCCTCTCACCACTCCCATCAGTAAACATAATCCATGAATCAAACCTATTGCCCTGCGGAAAAGACCTGTCCCCTGCAAAAACCAACTCATCAGGTTCTCTACTGGCAATGGCAAAGTGTCTGTACAAATTATCACCTCCATAAATCTTCTCAACACCACCACTTCCCCTCAATCCTGTAGTAAAAAGCAGACCTGCATCTAATTGCTCCGGAGTAGCATTGGTAAACCCGCAAAAATGAATCGAATTATCCTTGTACAATGCGTCAAAAAACCAAAATTTATTGGTTCCATCACCATGGTCTAAATCCCATAAAATGTTCCCATCGGCATCCAACTCAAAGGCCCAAGCAGCTATTTGTTTGGATCCTACAAAAAGATAGCTACCTAGAGGACTTTTGATCACCTTGTTGACAACCGAAAAACCTTGGGGACCTACCGATTTATACCAAACCAACTCACCATTTATAAATCTGTAAACTTGAATATCACCTTCATCAGATTGGGAATCTGAAATTACCCGAGAGCCTTGGACCAGAAAATTCTCCTTACTTTCAACCAAGAGATTATATGTGAAAAAATCATGCTCAGCCTCAAATATGATTTTTGAAGTTTCAACCGTCGACCCATTCTTTGAAAAAACCTCAATGTTTATGGTTCTGTGATTTTGACTTTCACCTTCTTTATTTTTTGAAATAAATGCCAAAATCAATTGATCATCTATCACCCTGACAAACGGAATTTCCACATCCCCATCAGTAAAAGTTATAAACTTATCCCACAATAAATCCCCGTTGATATCAAATGCAGACAGGCCAATGATATTTTCACTACTAGATCTTCCAGTCAAAAATAAATGGGAACCATCGACAGTAAGGTTGGCAAAAATATGGTTGGTAGCGGGAATCTGCTTCACCAGTCCACCATCTTGATCCAAAATCGAAAACCTATTGGTATTAAATATTACAAAACCATCGTTGCTAAGCACTTCCATTCCTTTTGTCCCACCATCTCCCTCAATAAAAACCTCGTTTGAAGAATCTTCAGGACTTATAGGTGCTTCAATGTTGTCACATGAAAAAACCCCAATGGTTAAAAAAAATAAAAGACAAATTTTATTCAGATAATTCATGATTATAATCTTTTGATAATTCAATATTTATTTGTACTAATTTAATTAAAAACATTGTTTAATCAAAAAAAAAAAATACAAATCCTGAATTTCAACTTACTATAAAAGGTAATAAAATACCTTCCTTTACATCTCCCATCCCTTTCTCACAGGCTCTTGAATGTATTGATCAGCTTCAGAAATCCCTTTGGCTTTCATATTGTCATAATCCCATTCAATCAGTTTTCCACCCAAACGCAGAGACAAAACGCCCAATAAAGTAATCTCCGTCAATCTGGATCCATATTCAAAATTGGAGGAGGCTTGATCATTGTTTTTTATGGCATCAATCCACTCTTTGAAATGACCTGGTGACCTTTTAAGATATGGCTTGGGAGCTTTGATATTGTTTCGTAAGGATTCAGGAAAAACCTGTGGTTTTCTGTTTCCCCCATCGTTAAAGATCACCCCTTTGGTACCTACAAACATGGAGGCTCGACTTGGATAAACAAATCCTTTTGAAAGTGATGGATGCAGATCAGGTTTCAAACCTCCTGAGTACCAGTTGATCTTCATGGCTGTTTGCTTGCCGTTTGCAGAAAAATTGAAATAGCCGATTTCGCCATAGGGAGCAATTTTATTATCAGCATAACCTGCCGGAAATACCTGTACCGTATCCGGCTTTTCCAGATCAAAAGCCCAAGTCACGGCATCCATGTCATGGCAACCAAAATCTCCCAATGCCCCGCATCCGTAATCCCAAAAATCTCTCCAAGTTACTGGAACATAATCCTGATGGAAAGGAACCATCTCCCTCGGACCTATCCATTGGTCCCAATCAAAACCAACCGGCATCGTACTTTCTCCCTTTGGTAGCCCCTTCAATCCGGGCAGCCATCTACCTGCAGGAACCCAAGCATGGCATTCCTTGACTTCACCAATTACACCTGCCCTGAGGTATTCCACTGTTTCCCTCATTCCATCAGCAGCATGTCCAGAATTGCCCATTTGCGTGATCAGTCCTGTTTCTTTGGTTACTTTGGCCACTTCTCGGGCTTCCCAGATATTGTGAGTCAGAGGTTTTTCACAGTACACATGTTTGCCCATTTTCAAAGCCATCAAAGTAATGTATGCATGGGTATGGTCTGGGGTCGAACAGACTATGGCATCCAAATCTTTCGACTCCTCCATCATTTTTCTAAAGTCTTCGTATTGGGTAAGACGCTTTCTTTCCCCTTTACCCTCATAAAAATCTTCAATCAGTTCTGCTGTAGGTCCTCTGCCCGCTTCTGAACGATAGTAAAAATTTGCCAGATTCCAGTAGTAAGCAGGATCAGCAATAGCTGTAATATTCACATCCTCCAATTTTAAAAATGCCTGTACATTTTGCTTACCCTTACCTCCTGCACCTATAAAACCTAGGTTTACCTTATCGCTTGGGGCAACAAATCCTGGCCCTCCCAAAACATGTCTCGGCACAATCATAAATCCTGCACCGCTCAACAAGGATGCTTTGACAAAATCTCTTCTGGAAAATGGATTCTTTTTATAATTCATGGTTAGTTATGAGTTTGGGGTTGTCTTTATGATCTTTGATTACCTTATTGGATGATTTATTGGGAAATTCTATTTAAGCAGATATTTATTGATACCTGCCTGCGGAAGGCAGGTTAGATATTTGTGGATATTGTTTCTGAATCTAATTGTAATTTAGATTTATTGAGCTATTTACAGAATATTGTAAATCCTGTTGATCAATAATGCAAGTTGAAATTTAAAGTTATTAGATCCATTAAGGTACTTCCTTAAATCCGCAAGCGGATTAAGG